>DUNX01000032.1 GCA_012839115.1 Bacillota bacterium | reverse complement strand
ATACCGTGTCAATTTTTCAACTATTTGACTATAATTATATGGTATTTAGTGTTTTCTGACAATTACTTGTTACAGGAAACCTCTTTTCTTGTTCCTAGCGCTTTTATCCGTTTTTTCCTTTATAAAACCAGCTTGGTCAGGTATAATAAGAAGTTGATAACCGGGATGCTTATAAAAGACCAGGAGACCTTGGCGCAGCCCTTCATCGCACGCGCTATCAGGAAGGCAAACAGGAGGTAAAGTAGAAGATGGCCAAATGCTACTATGACACCCACGTCCACACCGATGAGAGTAGTGCCTGCGGGAAGATACCCGGCCGGCAGGCAGCCCGGCTCTACAAAGCCGCAGGTTACCATGGCATAGTTGTTACCGACCACTATACCAGGAAATATTTCCGCAGTTGCGCCGGCAGGACCTGGGACGAAAAGCTCGACTCTTTTTTGGCCGGGTACCGGGAGGCCCGCGCGGAAGGGGATAAAATCGGCCTCCGGGTCTTTTTAGGGGCTGAGCTTGCCCTCGACAACCCGTATAATGATTATTTGCTGATGGGGATCCGGGAAGATTTTCTCAGGGAATACCCGAAACTGTACCGGCTGGACCTCAGGGACCTTTACGGACTGGCGGAGGAACATGATTTTCTGGTTTTTCAAGCCCATCCCTTCCGGCCGGGTTTTTCACCGGGGGATCCGGCTTTCCTCCATGGAGTTGAGGTCTATAACGGTAACCCCCGTCATGATTCACATAACAAAATCGCCCGGAGGTTTGCCGAGCAACACCGGCTAAAGATGCTCTCCGGTTCCGACTTCCATATCGAGGTGGATACGGCCAGGGGCGGGATCGCCACCTCCCGGCGGCTGAACACCGCCGAAGAACTCCTCCGGGTCCTGAAAGATGTGGATTACGACCTGGTAACCACTTCCGGCCGGCCTTTTTCCCCGGCCAGAATTCTCACGGATTTCTGTGATCTTTTACGGTCAAGGAAATAGTTGCGGGCTTCGCCTTCTGTTTGCACCAATCACCGGAAAACATGATCTCTGCCGGGGCCATTACCGCCCTTGCCATCCCGGGAAGAAGAGCAGGAATTACTTATTTTCCCTGTACCGGCAGGGATTTTTTTTATGGGAACGAAAAATATTTATTATTTTATTTATAAAGGCAATGAAAAGGCGCCGATTTTCCCGGCGCCTTGAAGTTTTAGCTCTTTGTAGTATGATTACTTCATTAATTCGGTGGCGTAAGACTGCAGGTGGGCAGGTTCGACCTTTACGCCTTTATCCTTGAGCTTCTTGATATAGGTCAGGACCAGGTGGGTCATGACCGCACCCGGGCGGGGATAGCCGGCCACGATATAGTGGTACATGGGTTCCGTCTCCCCCTCTTCCTGTTCCATCTCGGCCCGCAGGTTATCCGGGCTGATCAGGGTGTTGCCTTGCCCGAAAATGACTTTGTCCATGGCTCTGTAGACATCTTTGCTCTCTTCGACCAGGCCGTAATAATCAAGCAACTGGGCAAAGACATAGTTGGACGTGGTGTAGACATCCTTACCCTGGTCAGACTCGACAGGTTGGCCGTCTTCTGTCCGGGTCATGCACCAGCCCGTGGTGGTCCGGTTGTTCTCATAGAGGGTCTTGAGGATCTTTTTGATCTTCTCCTCAGGGATGAAGGGCTCTTCGCCGATGGAAAGCAGGGCCCAGATGGCATCCAGCTGGTTGAGCCAGGTATCCGTATTCACTTTGCCTGTCTTCGGATCATAGCAGGTGACGTAGTATTCCAAATTCCGGCCCTTGCTGTTTTTTGCTTCCCGCCACATCTTGTCAAGGTACCCTGCGGCAGTGGCAAAGTGCTTCTCATAATTCTCCTTGGCGGCCTCATCCTTCATCAACCCGGCCATAATGCTCATCGCCCGGCAACCGCCCATGAAGATGGTCAGGTCATAGGCGTCGAGCCCGAAGAGGGGCAGGTTGTCAAAGGTATTTTTGACATCGTTGGGGTAACCTTCCGGGATCCCGTCGCCGTCTATATCCAGCTTCTGCAGGTAGTCATAGCCAAACTTCAGCGTCTCCCAGTTTTTCTCGAGGAACTCCATGTTCCCGGTGAACCTGATGTTCCGCAGGACCCGTGTGGCCAGCTTCGGGAAGAGATCAATCCAGTAATTACTATTATACCAGGCGTAATCACTGATATTCCGCAAGGCGTGCCCCTTGTTCAGGGCGGCCAGGTCATGGGCGACGCTCCCTTTCACCTTGAACTGGTCATAGATTTGGGTCAAGGAGACCCCTTCGTAGGCTTCCGGATGGTCTAGGAAGTGTTGGCGCCGGTCGGGGAAGGAAGCGTGGTGGTGGTAAAAGCGCTTGCTGGTATCCTCCGCCAGGATGGAATTGACAAAACTCTGGCAGAGCTCCTCCTCGATCCCGGGGAAGAGGAAGAGCAGGACCTTTGAGTACCATTCCACATCGGACGGGTCGAGATAGGAGTAGTCAAAGCACTCCAGGAACCGCGCGCGCTCGCTCCCCTGGTCGTCCTCGACCCAAACGGCAGCATTGGAGATGGGGAAACTGAACTCGTTAAAGATCAAACGGGCGACCCGCAGGGCGCCTTCCCGGTCATCTTTATAAGAAGGGCTCTGGCGGATCTGCTGGTAAATCCGGTTTTGCAGATCCAGGGTCCTGGCGAGCCATGCGGGGTAATTATCCAGAGTTATCCTGGTCATCTCCAAGGCCCGGGTTTCTTCATTAGTAAAATATCTGATATATTTCCGGTCAAAGGTTGCCCCGTCATTATACCACTGCACCGGGAAGTCCAGAACAACGGCGAACGGTATGGTGGCGGTCGCGCCGGGCTCCAGGGTTACAGTGACACTGATCGCCGCGCCGTAATCCTGGTTGACGATGGCGTCCCGCTTCTCAAAGAAGGTACCGTCTTTATTCAAAAGGAGATCCTGCTTGAGCCGGTTCAGGCAGAAATAGGGCTGGATGTCGATTTTCGCCCCGTCCATCTGCGGAACGGCGATGACCATCCGGTCCTGGCATTCCTTGCTGCCCATAACCACGCCGCAGAAGCCGTCTTGGGCAAACTCCTTGTGGACATGGCCTTTCACCGGCGTGGAGCAGGCATAGACCGTATCCTGGTCCAGCGGTTTTAACTCTTTTTCCTGGAGGTTTACCAGGGACGGCCTGGGAAGGACCAGGGTCACCTGCCGGGCTTCGCCGGTTTTGTTGGTAATAATGAACTCCTCTACTCCTACCGGGGTCACCGCTTGATAATCCCCGGAGAGGAAAGGAGAGATCATCCTCCGCGTAACCGTGACCTCATCCAATTCGAAGGTCATCTCCGCCAGCGGCGTGGCCAGGGAAATGGAGACCTGTTCTTCGGCGACTGGCGAGTGATAATAGTTTTTCAGCGCCGGCACATCTTCCGTCCCTTCGACCAGCTGGGGGTTTCTGGTGGTGAGCATGGCGTGTTTTCTTTCACCAACACGGATAAACGGGGCGGAACCCAGTTGAATCCCGTTATGGTGGAGCAAGATCAACCTGCCGGCATTATTCAAGCGGTTATAGAGGCCTTCAGGGGAGATACCCACCGAAAGCGTTGGCGCCCCCATGAGGGCAATGGTCTGCGGAAACTGAAGGGTCTTTGACATCCCCTGAAAATGTACGACCATTTTGTTTTTGACGTAGGAATCGGAGATCTGCGAACCGGAAATGGTAAAAAAATCGCGCATGTGTAATTTTTCAGTTCCTGCCATGGAAAAATCTCCTTTCACAAAATACTATTTTTCCCTATGTACCAGGTAATAAGGGTTACATCCCTGCCAAGTATAGCAAAAACTATCATTACTGTCAATCT
>DUNX01000031.1 GCA_012839115.1 Bacillota bacterium | reverse complement strand
CCGGCCCCGCCCCACCCGCAAACAACAGAACAGGGTTGACAACCCAGACAGGCGGTTCCCTGTTCTTTAGAAGGGCAGTGGCGCTCGGCCAACTTTTTCCCTTTTTCCAGGATCAAGATCTTGCTGGTCGCTTTGGTCAGTTCAACAGCGGCAAAAATCCCCGCCGGACCGCCGCCGACGATGATCACGTCATACCTTTTCATTATTCCCCCCCCGCTTTTCGTGGGCTTTTTAGGCCTTTGGCCTTCTTCCCTTTTCAGCTCGGACGCATACAATAATATCGCCAAAGCAATTAAGAGTCAAGGAGTCAAACCAAAACCCGCCCTTATCCTTCACCGGCAGAACCAAAGCAATTCACTCATACCTTCTCCGGCCAGGCCCGCACCAGGCCCACCGAGGTCAAAAAAACAGCATATAATTAAATTAACCCAGGCGGTGATTATTCACCGCCTTTTTTTACACACTTCCCCGAAACCCCGGTTTATTGTGGTCTCTTCGTCTCTTTCCATACTGTGGCCGACGGCATTCTTTGCCCAGCGCCCGGACGCGTCTCCCGCTCTCCCCGTCAACGGAATTCTTCACCCGGCTATTGACATCCTTCGCTCTCTTTGTTAAAATGGCAATGAGCCGAAGTGGCGGAATTGGCAGACGCAGTAGACTCAAAATCTACCGCCCTCAAAAGCGTGCCGGTTCGAGTCCGGCCTTCGGCACCAACTTCAAAATAATCCCCCCGAGAATCTCTGCGGGGGTTTTTTCTTAATTATTTCCTCGCCAGCGCAGATCCGGCGGAAAACCCGGGGCCGGAGCCATGACGATTTAATAAAGGGAGGCCGCTATGATATATTATACTGTTGCCGCCCGGGCGACCCATGAAGAGAAGATCCAGCGTTCCGTCTTTATTGGTCACACCGCTCCGGTTGCCACCGAAGACGAGGCAAGGGATTTTATCGCCCAAATCCGCCGGGAACATGCGGGAGCAACCCATAACTGCTACGCTTATTCCCTGGGTACCGGCGACAAACCTCTTCTCTACTATAACGACCATGGCGAACCGCCGGGCACCGCCGGCCGTCCCATCCTCAATGCCATCCGCAAGACGGGTCTTACCAATACCGTGGTCGTCGTCACCAGGTACTACGGGGGAAAAAAACTCGGGGTCCGGGGCTTGATCGACGCCTACCACTCGGTAGCCCTTCAGGTCCTGGCCAAGGCGGGCAAGGCCCGGATCGTTCCCAGTTTTACCCTGATTCTAACTTGTGATTATGCCCAACTCTCTCCGGTGAACCAGGTTCTCCACGCCTGCCGGGCTACTACCCAGGAGACAACCTACGGGGAACATGTCTCCTTGCGCCTGCGCGCCCCTGAAGAAAACCGGGAGAAACTCTTCAAAGCCCTTTCCAGCCTTACCGGTGTCGCCTGGACGGAAACGGAGAAAAAATAACCTCCCGCCCCGGCCGGGGCCCTGCGGCCGGCCGGGGCCGGAAGGTCGGGAAGACAGGGGTTTTCATTGGTACATTTCCCGTAGGGTCTCATCCCCTGGACCGCTATTTTTCTACCTCTTACCTGCTTGCCTTCTTAAACCTTACGCTTCTCCTCTTGCCTTCTTGATTTCCTTGAGCAAAGCCGGAATCACTTCCAGCACATCACCGACAATCCCGTAATCCGCCACATTGAAGATGGGGGCTTCCGGGTTTTTATTGATCGCGATGATCAATTCTGAAGACTGCATCCCGACCAGATGCTGAACGGCGCCGTGAATCCCGCAGGCAATATAGATTTTGGGACAAACGGTCTTTCCGGTCTGCCCTACTTGGTGCGCATAGGGGATCCAGCCGGCATCAACCACCGCCCGGGAGGCCCCGACCGCACCGCCTAACACTTCCGCCAGCTCCTCGACGAGGGCAAAATTCTTCTGGTCACAAAGCCCCCGCCCACCGGCGACAATGATATTCGCCTCCGCCAGATTGATCGTGGTTCCCGCCGCTTTTATGACCTCCAGCAATTCCGCACGCTGCAACAAACGGCGGGTACTGTAATCGTACCTGACCACCTCGCCGGTGCGGTTTTCATCCCGCTTGGCCGGTGGGAAGACCCGCGGCCGGACCGTCGCCATCTGCGGGCGGTGGTTGGGACAAAGGATCGTTGCCATCAGATTACCGCCAAAAGCCGGCCTGGTTTGCAAAAGGTTCTTTGTTTCCCCGTCGATGGCCAGACCCGTACAGTCGGCGGTGAGCCCTGTCCGCAGGCGGGCTGCCACCTTCGGCGCCAGTGAACGCCCGATCGTCGTCGCCCCCAGCAGCAATATGGCGGGTTTGTATTCCCGGCATAATTCGGTCAACACTTCGGCGTAGGGATCCTCTAAAAAATCCGCCAGTTGCGGGGAGTCGGCCAGGTAAACCCGGTCCGCCCCATAGGCGATCAATTCCTGCGCCGCCTGTTCCATGCTGTTACCGAGTAAAACTGCACTGAGCACTGTTCCCAACTTATCGGCCAACTTTCTTCCTTCACCAAGCAGTTCCAGGGTTACCCCGGCCACTGTACCCTCTTTCTGCTCGGCAAAGACCCAGACCCCTTGGTAACCTTCCTTATCCCCGGCCGCCTCTTTCTCCCCGGCATGCCCGGCATGCTCGGCATGCCCGGCATGCTCGGCATGCTCGGCATGCTCGGCATGCTCGGCATGCTCGGCATGCCGAATAATCTCAATGGCCTCAAACTTCTCACACTCGGAGACGCAGACGCCGCAAAGGTTACATTTATCCAGGTCAATCCGGGCTTTCTTCTCCACAATGGTGATCGCCCCCAAAGGGCAAACGGCAACGCAAAGCCGGCAACCGATACATTTATCTTCAATAACACGGATACTCATAAAACTCCGGCCCCCTTAGACGATCTTGGTCTCACGTAATCTGCGCACCAGTTTCGCCACTTGTTCCTCGATCTCACCCTCGAAAATTTCGCCGCCGCCCTTCTGTTCCGGGGTGAAAACCTTCTTTACCCAGGTGGGTGAGCCTTGCAAGCCGGTTTTCTCCGGGTCGGTCCCCAACTCACTGGCTGACCAGACCGGAATTTCGGCCTTCTTGGCACGCATTTTTCCTTTAATCGACGGTAGCCGCGGCTCATTAATCTCTTTCACCACCGTAATCAAGCCCGGCAGGGGAAAACGGATCTTTTCCGACCCTTCTTCAGTCATCCGTTCCACTGTAATCTGGCCGCTGGCAATCCCGTGCACCCGCCGGACATATGTGACATGGGGTATCTCCAGCATCTCGGCCAACTCCGGGCCGACCTGGGCTGTATCACCGTCGATCGCCTGCTTACCACAGATAATCAGGTCAAAAGCACCGATCTTTTCCACGGCTTTCGAGAGGGTATAGGCGGTAGCCAGCGTGTCGGCGCCGGCAAAAGCCCGGTCGCTGAGTAAAATCGCCTCGTCCGCCCCCATACTGAGGGCTTCCCGTAAAGACTCAATCACCTGCACCGGACCCATGGAAAGCACGGTGACCGTCCCGCCGTGTTCTTCCCGGAGCCGCAGTCCTTCTTCGATGGCATACAAATCAAAGGGGTTAATAACCGAAGCGACCCCTTCCCGGATCAAGGTATTGGTTTCCTTGTCAATCTTAACTTCGGTAGTATCGGGGACCTGCTTGATACAGACGATAATCTTCATTGTCTTCCTCCTACCGCGCGTGCGTACGCGACTTACCTCTTCTTACTGGCGTATTCTTTAATCAACTCCAGGGCAATAACATTGCGCTGGATCTGGTTGGTTCCTTCATAAATCTGCGTAATCTTGGCGTCCCGCATCATCTTCTCTACCGGGTATTCTTTCATATAACCGTAACCGCCAAAGACCTGGACGGCATCGGTGGTAACCCGCATCGCCACATCCGAGGCAAAAACCTTGGCCATCGCCGATTCCTTGGAGAAATCCTTTACCCCGCTGTCGATCATCCGGGCGGTAGCGTAGACCAGCGCCCGGGCTGCCTCGATCTGGGTCGCCATATCGGCCAGCATGTGCTGGATCGCCTGGAACGAAGAGATCGTCTGGCCAAACTGGACCCGCTCCCGGGAATACTTAACGGCTTCTTCCAGTGCCCCCTGGGCGATCCCCACCGCCTGGGCGCCAATACCCGGCCTGGTCCGGTCCAGGGTCTTCATGGCAACAATAAAGCCCATTCCCTCGCGCCCCAACAGGTTGGAGCGGGGGATCCGGCAATCGTTAAAGATCAACTCTCTGGTGGCCGAGGCCCTGATCCCCATCTTGTCCTCTTTTTTCCCAAAGGAAAAGCCGGGGGTTCCTTTTTCTACAATAAAAGCGCTGGCGCCACGGCTCCCCTTCTTCTTGTCGGTCATGGCGATTACAGTATAAACCTCCGCTTCCCCGCCGTTCGTAATCCACTGCTTCGTCCCGTTTAACACATAATAATCCCCGTCCAGCGTAGCAGTGGTCTCTATCCCCGCGGCGTCGCTCCCGGCATTGGCTTCAGTAAGCGCAAAAGCGGCCAATTTCTTCCCGGCGGCGATATCCGGGATATACTTTTCCTTCTGTTCTTCATTGCCGAAGAGAAGGATGGGGAAAGCCCCCAACCCGCTGGCCGCATAACTAACCGCTACCCCGCTGCAGACCCGGCTCAACTCTTCGACTACCAACAGTTGTTCCATGACGCCGCCGCCCAAGCCGCCGTATTCCTCAGGGATATAAACACCGAAAAGATCCGCATCGGCTAAAACCTTCATTATCTCCCACGGGAACTCCCCGCTTTCATCCAATTCATGTACTACCGGCCGGACCTTTTCCTCGGCGATCCGGTGGGCCAATTCTTTGATTTCCAATTGCACATCGGTGAGAAAATACTCCATTCTACCAAACCTCCTCCTGACTTATGGGATCTTTGGCAGCGGTCCTTGCTAACCGCACGCCTTCGCTTAACCGCGCCCGCTTTAAGCGCCGCCCGTGACGCCGCCCACGGCACACCCACAGTGCACCAGCGGCATATCCACGCCTAAACCGTGTGTGTCTTGGGTTGTCTATATTATAATGGAACATGTCGTTTTTGACCAGAAAAAAACCGGCGTTTTCCGGTCTGTAACAAAAAAATAAAAAAAGGTATACAACTCCAGGCTCACAAATCCTCCCGGCCCAGCGGTTCATCGGCACTGATATGCCCCATTAGGGTATCCCGGCGTTCCCCGTCTACCAAAAACTGGACTTTTTCCAGGCCGGGCAGGCCGGTAAGGGTCGTGACAACCTGCTCGACCAGCAAAATCTCTTCCAAAGACCCCCCATGCAGGTTATCAGAGGAAAAATCCACATAGACTGTGGCCTCTTCTATACGGACCCCGGTGATCCGCAAATTATCACGGAGCGCTGTTGTAACCTCCTCACCCGCGGGTGGTTTCCGCAACTCCGCCAGGACATTCGTTACCAAGCTCTCCCTGCCGGTCCTGCCATCCCCGTAAGCCTTTATTTTTCTTGTGAACGGCAATAATTTGGGCAGCTCCTCATTGCCGGTGGTTATATACTCCCGGTTGACAAAATAGAGGGTCACTTCGGTATCTGTTGGCGGCCCGGGCTCAAGCTCCCGCCGGGCCCGCCGCTTCAGGGAAAAATAAGTGAAACCGGCTGCCAAAACCAAGAGGATAAGAGCGATAAGCCACCCCGTTCTTTTCCCCATCTTTCCACACCTTCTCCCAACTACTGGCGCCTGCACGGTGGCCCGGGCACGGGCCGTCCGCACCCGCAGGCCTATGCGCATCTAGCTTTACTTCCGTGGTGTTTACGTCTGTTTATAGGTGCGACCCCTTCGCGATGGGCCCCTCCTTATTATCCCCGGCTTCCCTTCATTTTTTCCCATTGTATCCGGTAGTGTATTTACAGATTCCGGTATTTCTCAATGCTCACAAACTTGCTGAACTCCTTCTGGAAGTAGAACTCCACCTTACCGGTGGGCCCGTTTCTATGTTTGGCCACGATTAGTTCGGTGATATTCTTCTTTTCTGTCTCCGGATCATAATAATCCTCCCGGTAAAGAAAACAGACCAAATCCGCGTCCTGTTCCAAAGAGCCCGACTCCCGCAGGTCGGCAAGGGACGGTTTTTTACCGGGCCGTTGTTCCACCGCCCGGGATAGCTGGGAGAGGGCGACAACGGGTGTGGACAACTCCCTGGCCAGCGCTTTAAGGGAGCGGGAAATCTCCGAGACCTCCTGCTGCCGGTTTTCCGTCCGGTACCGGCCCTGCATTAATTGGAGATAATCAATGATAATCAAGCCCAAACCATGTTCAGACTTGATCCTCCTGGCTTTTGCCCGGATCTCCCAGGCGGAGATATTGGGGGAGTCGTCAATAAAGATCTTTGCTTCACTGAGCCGTCCCAAAGCATGGGAAAGCCTGGGCCAATCCTCTTCCGTCAGGTCTCCCGTGCGGATGCGCTGGTTATTCACACCGGCTTCAGCACATAACAGTTTAATCGCCAACTGTTCTTTGGACATCTCCAGACTGAAGACGGCCACGGGGATTTTTAAACGGACCGCGGCATTTTCCGCTATATTCAAGGCAAGGGTGGTCTTGCCCATGCTGGGCCGCGCGGCTAGGATAATCAGATCCGAGGGTTGCAGCCCTGCGGTTATACGGTCAAAATCGGCAAAACCGGTGGGTACGCCTGTAACTGCACCTTTGGATTCATATAAGTACTCTATTTGTTCGAAGGCTTCGATCAGAATCTGTTTCAGGCTGCTGATACTTCGCCCGGAACGGCGGTTGGCAACGGAAAAAATCCTTCGCTCCGCCTCATCCAGGATCTCCTCGACTTCTTCCCGTGATTCATAGCTGGCGGCCATGATCTCTCCGGCTGCATGGATCAACTGCCGCAACAAAGACTTTTCCTCGACAATCCGGGCATAATGGTCAATATGCGCCGCAGTAGGAACAGCATTGGCCAGTTCGGTCAGGTAAGCCACCCCGCCCACTTCGTCCAGGCGCTTGCCCTGCCGGAGCGCTTCGGTGACGGTCACCAGATCAACAGGTTCTCCCTTATTGGCAAGGTCCAGGACGGTCTGGTAAATGTGGCGGTGGGCATCTTTATAGAAATCATCCGGGCGCAAAACCTCCATCGCCCGGTAAATAGCTTCTTTATCCAGGAACATCGCGCCCAAGGCGGAACGCTCGGCATCTAAATTCTGTGGTGGAACCCTCTCCAACAAGTCAGGGCTCATCTCCCCGCAACCTCCTTTCCCGGTCATATTACAAACCCACAGGCGATCCAGCGCGGTCCCGCCGGGGTTTTTTTGAAAAACGCGCGGGAGAAGCCTCCTGCCGGGATTTACTGAAGGAAAAAGACCTTTTCCATCAATTCCCGGATCTCTTTAACCGGTGTCACCTCGATCTCCTCGATCTCCCCGGGAATCTCCTTTTCATTCTCCCAGGGGACAAAGACCTGTTTGATTCCGGACTGTTTCGCGCCGTAAATCTTCTCGGGCAAACCGCCGACCCCTTTGACCTTTCCTTGAATTGAAACTTCACCGGTCACGGCAATATCCTGGCGCAAGGGGCGCTGCAGGAGAACGCTGATGAGGACCAGCGCAATCGCAACGCCGGCTGAGGGGCCATCGATCTTACCGCCGCCAATGACATTTACATGCAGGTCATAATCGGACGGGTCGATCCCTGTAAGGCTCCGCGCCACGGAGAGGGCGTTAAAGACCGAATCCTTGGTCATGGTGCCGGCGGTTTCGTTAAACCTGAGTTTACCCTGGCCTTTTTTCACTGGAAAAGAGGTAGCCTCAATCTCCAAAACCGAACCGACAAAACCGCTGACGCCCAGGCCAAAAATCTTGCCAATCTCACCGGCTTCCCGGCCTCTGCTGGTTGTCCGCGGTGTAAGTCTGCTGACGCGGAAAACCTCATAAAGATCTTCTTTTGCAATCATTACCTGCTTCTTCCGGCTTTTCCGGCCGTGGCCGGTGCCCCGGTAAAGGGCCATACCGTAGGCGTCGGCCAAAATACCCACGGCCTTCCGTCCTTCGATGGTGTATTCGCTGATCGCGGCCGGGACCTCCGGGTCGATTGCCGCCTGTAAACGCTGGGCGGCTTCGGAGACAATCCTCTCAACCGCCTCCCGGGTTAAAGGTTCAAAATACACCTCGGCACAGCGGGAGCGAAGGGCCGGGCTGATTTCCGACGGATCCCTGGTCGTCGCCGCCACCAGTAAGAAGTCGGCCGGCGCCCCTTCGGTAAAGAGCTTCCGGATATACTTGGGAACCCCCGGGTCATCCGGGTCGTAATAGGCGGAATCAAACTTCACCCGCTTGTCCTCCAAAACCTTGAGGAGCTTATTCATGAGCATCTGGTCCATATCACCGATCTCATCAATAAAGAGGATGCCGCCGTGGGCCTCTGTAACCATCCCCAGCTTTGGTTCGGGAATCCCCCCGTCGGCCAGATCCCGCCGCGCCCCCTGGTAGATCGGATCATGGACGGAGCCCAGGAGCGGGTTGGTTACCTCCCGCGGGTCCCACCGGAGGGTGGTACCGTCCACTTCAACAAAAGGCGCGTCTTTGTTGAAAGCGGTATACGGCAGTTTTTTGGCCACTTCCAAAACCAGCCGGGCCACGGTGGTCTTTCCTACCCCCGGCGGGCCGTATAAGATAACATGCTGCGGAAAGGGCGACGCCACCTTGGCCAGGAGCGACCGGACCGCCGCATCCTGTCCCACTACTTGCTCAAGGCGGATCGGCCGGAGTACCTCCAGGGCGGAACGGGAAAGGGAGACCGTCTCCAGTTTCTCCAGATCCGCATATTTCTTCAAAGTATGCGGGTTATCCGGACCTGCCACTTCCTTTAGCACCTGCATCTTGATTTCTTTAATATAATCCTCATGCCGTCGCTGCATCCGTTCGGCGATCTTCTGTTCAATCTTCTCCTCCACGGTTTTTCTGGCGATCAGATCGGCGATCTCTTCCTCAATCTCATTAAGTACCCGCGGCAGTTCCTGCTCTTCGGGAAGGTTGTCCAATGTAGGATCTTCAAAGATCAACCGCTGCAAAGCCAAGACCCGTTCACCCAGGTTCTTCGAGCGCATCAATTTTAAGGCATCCATTTTACCGGCTTTCATGACCAATTTATCGGAGCCGTAAAAATTGGCCAGAAGGGTATAAATGGCCGTTACTTGCCGCTGTATTTGTTCTTCTGGGGAGAAATAATTCTCTCTTGATGCGTTTTGGTTTTCTTCACTCCGGCCTTTAATCATGCCTTTCACTACCGACACCTCCTAGCCTTTAAGCGCAGCCATGCGCCAGTGAGACAAGTTAAAACGATTATCCGTGCGCGCGGAACCTACTCCGTGGCAGTTACCTCCAGAGTAAAATCGGCGGTAACACCCGGGTAAAGGTGGACCTTCACCGTATGACTGCCCGTGGACTTCACCGTTTCCGGCAGATCAAGTTTTTTCTTATCAACAACAATCCCGGTGATTTTCGCCAGTTCGTCACAGATCTCCTTGCCGGTGATTGAGCCAAAAAGCTTCCCGCCTTCCCCCGCTTTTGCAGAAAAATGCAAAACCACGCCTTCGATTTTTGCCGCCAATTCCCGGGCTTCGGCTTCCTCCTGAACCTCCCTCGCTTTAATTTGGGCTTTCTCCTCTTCAAAACGGCGGATATTCGCCGGAGTAGCCTGCAGCGCCAGTTTTTTGGGGAATAAATAGTTCCTGGCGTACCCGTCGGCCACCTCCTTAATATCACCCCTCTTCCCAAGGGCTTTTACAGATTCCAGGAGTATGACCTTCATTACTTCACCCCCTACCAGTTATTTCTCTCTTCTGTTTTTTCATCCATATAATGTAAAAGTCCGGAGATATCTCCGTACCATTTTTCCAGTTGGTGATCGGCCTCCAGGTGGGACCGGAGTTTTTCCTTTAAGCCCTGATCCAGCTGCTGAAAACTCACACCCAGCCTCTTTCCCAGGAAATAACAGGTCATAATAATAGTGGCTAAGGCGTCGCCAATCATCTCCCCGCTATTTTTTACCAGTGCCTTAAAGAGCGTGGCCAACCCGTCCACGAGTTCTGCCTTCAGCCATTCAATCATCCGGATACCGCGGGCAATATCCACTTCTTTGGGGTGACTCATCAATCTCCCCCCTCAATTTCTGATTCTATTTCAACACCACAAACGGTTTTTCCTCCTGTTGGCTCCTGGAAAAAGAAAAGAGGCTCTTTGGCCTCCTTTCTTTCTGCTAGTCACTGGTAAATGGCAGTAGTGCCACATGTCTGGCCCGTTTGATTGCCACCGTCAACTGCCGCTGGTGACAGGCACAGTTTCCGGAGATCCGGCGGGGAAGGATCTTCCCCCGCTCAGTTATGAATTTCCGCAACCGGCCCACGTCTTTATAATCAACTTTTTCCACCTTGTCGACACAAAAAGCACAGACCTTTTTCTTCTTTTTTCCCCGTTCACGCCGCAACTATTTTCACCTCCAGTATCCAGCGGATTCTTACGCAACCCACGTTCGTACGGCGTCGTTCATACGGCCACATCCACGCAGGAATATCCTTCCGTTAAAGCATCCTTTACCCAAGCACTCCGTAGAAGCGTCCGTCCGCGCAGAACCGTCCCCTGTCTTTCCGGGTTAAAACGGAAGATCGTCCAGATTGATTTCTTCCGGATTTTCCTGGTCTACGGGTTCGCCCGGATCCACGTCGCCGGAATCTGCATCCCCTGCCCGTCTGCTCTCCGAGGCCCGATCCAAAAATTGCACATTTGCGGCAACCACTTCCGCCACCCGCCGGCGTTGGCCGTCCTGCGCTTCATAGCTCCGGATCTGGAGCCGTCCCTCGACTGCCACCAACCTTCCTTTATGCAGGTGGTTAGCACAGGTTTCCGCCAGTCGCTGCCAGGCCACAATGGGAATAAAATCGGCTTCCCGTTCCCCGGCTTGATTAAGGAAAGGCCGGTCAACCGCCAGGGTAAACTGGGCCACCGCCGTACCGTTCGGCGTATACCTGAGCTCAGGGTCTCTCGTTAATCTCCCGATTAAAGCTATATGATTCATCTCTCACATACACCACCTTATAAATTAGGTTAGGTGTCGAGCTTCACGATCATGTGACGGATGACTTCATCGGAGATCTTTAAAACCCTATCCAACTCCTGAACCTCGGTTTTGGGCAGCTTAGTCTGTAACAGTAGATAATAGCCTTCGGTGAACCCCGCAATCTCGAAGGCCAACCGGCGTTTTCCCCAGTGTTCGCTCTGGGTGATTTCGCCTTTGATGTTCTTAATCGTTTCTTCGACCCGGCTGACGGCGTTCGCCAAGGCTTCCTCTTCCATCTGCGGTTTGAAGATAACCATCACTTCATAAGCTGTCATCCGCTGACACCTCCTCCCTGTGGACAAATGGCCCCGGCGCCTAACCGGAGCAGGGAAGTACATGACATATTATAGCATTTTGCCCCCAAGAAAACAAGCGTTCATTCCAGGGCTTCGGAAAAGTCACTTTTGATAATTTTTTTGAAACCTTTCTCCAGCTTTGTCCGGGGAATCAAAATCATCCGCCCGCAGGTTAAACATTTCAGGCGGAAATCCATTCCCACCCTCATAACCTCCCATTCTCTTCCTCCGCAGGGGTGGGGTTTCTTCATCTCGATCCAGTCCCCAAGGTAAAATTTGACCGGTTTTTTTGACGCCATCGCCAACACCCCCGTTACGCGGTTTCGTCGCGCATATGCGTGCGCATGCGGCGTCTTTTAACTATCGCTTTCCCACTTGTCGCCTACCTGCCGCGGATCTCCACGCGGAGGTACTTCTCGTACTCATCCGCTGAGAGTAAAACCGGGAATTCTCCCGGATCGGAAGGCTCAATCACCACCATCCAGCCTTTGCCATAAGGGTCTTGATTGATCAGTTCCGGGCTGTGCTGCAGATTATCATTGACTGCAACCACCTCGCCGGAAACCGGCGCATAGATCTCCGCCTCTCTGTCCAGCGACTCAATGGTCGTCATTTTCGTTTTTTGCTTCACCTTTTCACCGATGCCGGGGAGGTCAACATAGACCACGTCCCCCAACCGGTCTTGGGCATAAGCAGTGATCCCCATCACTACCCGGCCTTGCTCCACCTTCGCCCAGCTATGCTCCTTACTATATTTCAAGTCGGATGGAATCAATTGCCCTACCCCCAATCAAGCTTCACAGATCCGCGCAGCAACCTGTTTCGCGCGCGTTCTTATCTCTGCGATTTTAATCCCCGGCTTACTCCCAAACATTGTACCCTATTTCGCGCGGGCTTATCTCTGCCCGGCGAAAAGCACTTTTTTTCGATCTGATCATATAATGAAGCAGCCTGCTTGTAAAGGAAAATTTCGAAGGAGGGATAAGGATGTGCCATTTACTTGCCGGGCTTCTCAACGGTTTTCTGAAAAAAAACGGCAAGACCATCATTGTGATTCGTCGCCGGAGTAAATGAAAAAGGAAAAATTTTTTTTACGATGCTTACAAGATATATAAGATGCTTACAAGATATATAATAAGATCACTTTTATTCTTTCCCGGATTACCAGGGTCAATACTGCAACGGGTGGGGATGCAAAAAATTCCCCAAAAATGTGGCTTGTGGACTATGCCTCTTTGCCCGTGCGGGATAAACAACTGACCTCCCCGGCTGCAATACCCACCGTTTTCCCCCCTTCATCCACCAGTAGTTCCAGGCGGCCGTCATCCCGGATGGCCACGGCTTTTCCCCGGTAACGCCGGTCGCCGTCTCTTACCTCGACATGCCTTCCCAGGATGAACGAGTATTGCCGGCAATAGGCCAAAGCCCGCACAAACCCCTTTTCACAGGCATAAACATACTCTTCCTCCAGCACCGCCAGGCAACGCCGGAGAAGAACCCCTCTGTCCACAGGCGCGCCCAGGCTCAGCCGGAGCGAACCGGCCTTCTGCCGGAGATCGCCGGGAAAATCTGTAGAAACCTGATTGACATTGATTCCGATCCCCAAGAGCAAATATTCCCATGGGCTGCCCGCCTTCCCGGCGGTTTCAGCCAGAACACCCGCAATTTTCCGGTTATCCAGATAGAGATCATTCGGCCATTTAACCAGGGGCGTCAGTTCTGCCTCGGCACTGATTGCCCTGGCCACAGCGGCTGCCGCCAGTAACGTCACTTTGGGTAACTCTCCCGGGGGAAAGACCGGTGGCTTTAACAGTAAGGTCATCCAGATCCCCGCACCTGCCGGCGAAAACCAGCTGCGGCCCAACCTCCCCCGGCCGGCTGTTTGCTTTTCCGCCAAAACAAGCAGGCCCTCCGGCGGGCTTGTCGCCGCCAATTCCCGCGCCCGCTGGTTGGTGGAAGGGAGTTCTTCGTAATACTCGATCCAATGCCCGGCAAAGCGGGTGGAGAGCCCCTTCTGTACCTCCCAGGGGTAAAGCCGGTCCAGCCTATACCCCCGCTCCGGATTGGACATCTATTTTGCCTCCCAATTCGTCACCCACATCGCCGGGCGCTTCCGGCGAAAGCTAAAAAAGACCAATTTTTTCCCGTCCGGGCTCCAAACCGGCGCCGCGCCGTTACTGTTGACTCCTTCGGCCACCAGGTGTCTGCGGCCGGTCTCCAGATCAAAAACAAACAAACCGGCCCGGTCCCGGTGGGGTTTACGTTTGTCAAGGGTTATTCCTCCCGTGGAAACAAAGGCAAGGTAACGGCCGTTGGGAGAGACTGCGGAATACCGGTTGTCATGCTCATCAACAATCAGTGGTTTTTCTTCCCCGGTCGCCAGATCCAGGTACCAGATCCCGCCTTTGCCAATTTTATAACTGCGAAAGCGCGCGTCCCCGCTGCTTTCTGCTGACGGCAGGGAGATCTCTACCGGCTCCAGTTCCAGGCGGGTAAAATAAATCCTGGCGCCGGCCCAGACCGGAGCGGTAATAAACCCTTCCTTAAAGGAGGTTAACTGGGTGGCTTCCCCGCCTTCTTTTGGTATTACCGCAAGGGAAGAAAAGAAAGGCCCGTCCCCCCGGACAAAGACCACCGATTCCCCCTGCGGCGACCAGGCGGGATCCCGGTCCCAAGGCCCGGACGTCAACCGGCGTCCTTCTCCCGACGGATAAGCCTTCCACCAAATCGAAGAAGCCGTCCCCTCCCCGGTCACCGATTCCGGGCTTCTGCGGACCATTACCACGCCGTCCCCCTGCGGCGACCAGCGGGGCGAGAAGTCCATCAGGGACCCTGTTCCTGTCCAATGCAAGGGTTCACTGTCCGTTCCCGGTCGGCATAGCCAAAGCCGGGTTTTCTCGGCCTCCTCACCCTCAAGTTTTCCGGAAAAAACAATCCTGCCGTTTTTCCCCCAATCGCAGCCCCACACATCATATTCCTCAGGCAACAGGCATACCGGCTCCTGTGGCTTGGCGGCGGCAAAAGGGGAATTGACGGCGAAAAAGAGAAAACCCAAAAGAAAAATGGGAATGAACTTGGAGCAGAAAGAGAAATTTCTGAACCGGGCCATTAGTTCCTCCTGGAAAAACAGTGGTTTTTTGGTTCTAATTCGCCCGGAAGTTATCTTTTTCCTGCCGGAACTTTATTCCTCTTTCTCTTCTCCCACCACTCTCACCTCTGTCTCCAGGAGAATCCCGGATTTTTGGTAGACTTCCTCCTTAACCCGGTTGATAAGGGACAGGATCTCCCGGGCTGTCGCCTGCCCGCGGTTGATAATAAAACCGGCGTGTTTCTCCGCTACCTGCGCATCACCGATTCTGACCCCTTTCAACCCGGCCGCCTCGATCAGCCGGCCGGCAAATGCCCCCGGCGGCCGTTTAAAAATACTACCGGCGCTGGGAAATTCCAGTGGTTGCTTCTCCTTCCGCCTCCTGTTCAACTCCGCCATCTTCGCCCGGATCTCCGCTTCTTCCCCTGGAATCAGTAAAAATTGCGCGTCCAGGAGAATCTCCCCTTCGTCCTGCAGCCGGCTCCGGCGGTAGGCAAAACCAAGTTCCTCCCGGGTCCGGCGGATAAAGCCGGCGCCGGGCTGGTACAAGGAGGCCCCGGTAATAAGTTGCCCGATTTCGCCACCGTAGGCCCCGGCATTCATAAAAACGGCCCCACCGACACTACCGGGGATCCCGGAAGCAAACTCCAACCCGGAAAGACCGGCAACAGCAGCCGCTTCCGCCAGCCGGCTTAGAGCAACACCGGCCCCGGCCAAGAGGTTGTTCTCCCAAACCTTGATCTCCTGGAAGCCCCGGCCTAACCGGACCACCACCCCGCGGATCCCTCCATCCCTGACCAGCAGGTTTGTGCCCCTCGCCACCAACAACCAGGGAATCTCTTCCCGGCGGCAGTATTCAATCACCGTTGCCAATTCCTCATGGGTAGCCGCCTCCACAACCAAATCGGCGGGGCCGCCCACACGGAATGATGTTATTTTGGACATGGGAAGATCGAAGACGTACTCTTTTAACTGTAACTCTTCGACCATTCTTTCCCGCCATTCACGTGCCAATAACTCCCACCTCGTCGCTCGTTGCTCGTTGCTCGTTGCTCGTTGCTCGTCGCTACTCGCTACTCGTTGCTCGTCGCTCGTCGCTCGCTACTCGTTGCTCGTTGCTCGTCGCTCGTTGCTCGTTGCTCGTTGCTCGTTGCTCGTCCTGTTGTTCCTGTTGCTTCCGTTCCTCACCTTGCTGCCCGTTTCTTCCGTTCTCCCATTGCTCCTGTTGTTACTTATTACCGTTCGCGGTTCTCTCCCCGGTCCCCTGCTTGCCTGCATGGCCCTGCCCGCAGCAGGGAAAAATAAAGATACAGGATGGATAGAAAACCGCACGACACAGGAGAAAAACCATGCCCTATTTTATTCCCGCCCGGGTCTATTTTGAACCGCAGGCCCTTGATTATCCCCTCGGTCAAAAACTTTTTTCTTACTTCCGGGCAGGAAAAACCCCGATCACAATGACAACCTCCCACAACCGGGTAACCGGAATCCCGGGCGCCACCGCCCGTGAGGCCTTTGTGGAAGCCAAAAAAACCCTTGTTGTCGGGGTGAAGAGGACCCTTACCCTCAACCCCTGCCGGCCTTCGGCAGATTATGAATTCGCCCTGGGAACCAGTTGCCCCGGAGGCTGCCGCTATTGTTACCTCGCCACTACCTTAGGGAGAAAACCCTATGTCAGAATCTATGTAAATCTGGAAGAAATCCTGCATGCCGTAGAAAAATATATCGAAAAAAACCTGCCGGCAATCACCACTTTTGAAGCTGCCAGCACTTCGGATCCGGTGGCCGTGGAACACCTCACCGGTTCGTTAAGAAAAACCATTGAGTTCTTTGGCCGGCAGGAACACGGGAGGCTACGGGTGGTCACAAAATACGCCGGCATCTCCAACCTGCTCACAGCCGAACACCGTAATCATACGAAATTCCGCTTCAGCCTCAATACTCCCGCGGTCATCCAGCGTTTTGAACCGGGCACCGCCCGCTTCTCCCAGCGCCTGGAAGCCGCCGGAAAAATGGCGGCCGCCGATTATCCCCTGGGCTTTATTATCGCTCCCTTATTCATCTATGAAAACTGGCGGGCAGATTACCGCTACCTCTTGACGGAACTGGCCGAACGGCTCGATCCCGGTCTCCCGGAACTCAGTTTTGAACTGATCTCCCACCGTTTTACTGCCCGGGCCAAAAAAATAATCAGCGAACGCTTCCCCGATTCCGGCCTGGAAATGGAGGAAGAAAAGCGCAAATTCAAATGGGGAAAACGTGGCTATGGAAAATACCTCTACCCCCCGGAGCACCTGGCGGAGCTCGAAGAGTTCTTTCGCCGGGAAATCCCCAGGTTCTTCCCGAAAGCCGTGATCGAATATTTCATTTGACCGGAGTCCCTGCTCTCCGCCATATCTGCCGCAAAAAATAAGGCCTCTGGCCCTTTTGGCCTGGCCGTCTGTGGACTGGGACTCCTAATATTCCTTATGGATGCGGATTTTTTCCCCGTAATAATGGTTTAGAATCCCCCGGTAGTCATAGCCTTTTCCCGCCAAAGCCCGGGCGCCCCACTGGCTAAGGCCGACGCCGTGACCGGCGCCGCGCCCGATCACCAGGATCCCCTCCCCCGGACCGATCAGAGTACGCCCGCGGATTTCCTCAACCGGAAGGACCATACGGAGCTTGGCCTCCAAAGAGACTTTCCCGCTAAACTCCATTCCCCTGCCTAAAGCCAATTCCTCCAGCCTGCCGGCGGCTGCGATAAGCTCTTCTGTTTTAACCTTGTAAAAACGGAAGTTCGGCCCGGGTAACCGGAGTAGACGGCGAATGGTCTCATAACGGACCACCATTTCCCCGCCCTCTTTAACACGGCGAAAACCGAGCCCGGAAAACCCCTTCTCCCTGGCGGTAACCGGGAAAATCTCCAAAGTCCCGTTGCCGTTTAGCCCTAGTTTACCGGCAAGCTCCTCCCCGGAAAAAAAGAAGCTCTCCTGCCAATGATACTTTTCCCCGTTTTGGTCAAAATCCTCCACTCCACGCAGGTAAGGCAGGGCCTCCCCTTCCCACACATCCTCATTATTTTGGGTAAACCCGCCGCTGCTGGCATGATAAACCGCGTTAATAACCCGGCCTTCCCAGGTTAAAACCTCACCCCGGGTTGCCCCCACGGCGGAAGAAAAAGCAGGGTCGTGGGGTAAGCCCAGATATTTTTGGCAGTGGACCTGGTCGCAAAAATCAAACTCTCCGTGGCGATTCAGGTTGAAAAGGGTATAAGAGCGGACGGCCACTGCTATCGCTTGTAACGCTGCGGGTGCCCAATGGGCATAAACTTCCCCGGCAAGTACCCCAGCTACATAATCCTCCAACCCGGTGTGGTTGAAGAAGCCCACAGCGTTCCCGGGCCGCAGTTCGATTTTACCGGGGTATGGCCGCCCGTTGATTTTTACGGGTTTTCCCGGTTCCACCGGAACAAAAAGCAGGGGAAAAGCGGAGGTGATGCAGTCGCCTACACCCGTAGTCAAGAAGATTGTCCCCTTTTCCACCCCAAGGAGCCAGGTCTTCCCGGAGGACAATGACCCTTCCAGCGCCGGGATCCAGCCGTTTTCTCCCTGATAAAACAGGTTAGCCGGCCCGGAAAGTTCCAGATTTACCGGCTCCTCTATGTTCAATTTGACAATAATAACCGGCTCGCGCAGGTCCTCACTGTCTGCCGCAGAAGGGGATGGAAGGAAAAAAAGAAAAAATCCCAAAAGAATGCCTAACCAAAACCGTCGCAATTGACTGCCTCCAACTTTCATAATGAGAGTAAAGATTTGGGAGTACGCCCATGCGTGACGCGGGCGGGGAAAAGCGGGGAAATTAAAAATCCCGTCTTTCCCGGTGAAAAGACGGGGCTTGATCGTCCGAGTTAATCAGCCGGTGGCCTGTACCCCAATGGGCGTGTCACCGACAGAAATCTCCACGGTTTTCGTAAGCAAATCGGCGTAGCTGTAAGAAACCCTCCGTTCCACCTGCCGTTCCCGGAAACTGACCACAAAGACTTTAGGGTAGGTTTGCTCAAGCACACCGGTGACTTCAAAGATCTTTTTGCGGCCTCTATTCGCCCGCAGGTAGATCTCCTGCCCGACGAAATCGTTCAGATCCTCCCTGATTTTCTCCAGAATATTCGGCGCCTGTCTAGACATTCCTTTTCACCTTCCTTTATACCATCCTTTAATAAGGATACCACAGGTTGTCCTGTTAGTCAAGAAATAAATTTTAAATTATAGCAAAGGCTTTGACGTTTGTCAAGATTTTTCTGGATTTTTTTTAAAACGCCCCGGAAAGAAACCTTCCGCGAGCCACTTTTTCTACGGAGAATCTACTTTTTCTACTGCGAATTCACTTTTTTTACCGCCCCGCGTGATTTATGATAAAATTATGATAAAATAGGGTGAGACACGGGTCTTGAACAAACCGGGTTTATCATAAGTGAAAAGGGAGGATGGTAGATGTTTTGGGATAAAACTGTTGAAACCATGGAAGAAGGGGCTATAAAAGAAATGCAACTACGGTTCCTCAACGAGACCTTATCCAAGGCCGCCGGAGCTCCTTTTTACCGTAACCTTCCGGTTAAGGAAGTTAAGTCCCTGCAAGCCTTTGCTACCGTTCCTTTTACGAAAAAGCAGGACTTGCGGGACCATTTTCCCTACGGCTTTTTACGTACGGACCTGTCGGAAGCGGTCCGGCTGCATTCTTCCTCCGGAACTACGGGCAACCCTACGGTCGTTTTCCATACAGTGGACGATCTTGAAAAATGGACGGATCAGGTGGCCCGTTGCCTGTATATGGTGGGCGTCCGCAAGCAGGACGTCTTCCAAAACACCATGGGGTACGGGCTTTTCACCGGCGGCCTGGGTTTCCAGTATGGCGCCGAAAAGCTCGGGGCGCTGACCATTCCCATCGGCCCGGGCAACAGCAGGCGGCAGATTTGGTTTATGCAAACCTTCGGGACAACCGTCGTCCATATTCTCCCCAGTTATGCCCTGCGCCTTTTTTCCGTCTTTGAAGAGATGGGTCTTGACCCGAAGAAGGATACCAAATTACGGATCTTTCTCATCGGCTCGGAACCCCACAGCGAAGAGTTACGCCGCCAAATTGAAGAGCTTTACGGCGTTAAAGCCTACAACTCCTACGGGCTCTCCGAGATGTGCGGGCCGGGGGTGGGCTTTGAATGCCCCTACCAGGACGGTATGCATATCTGGGAAGACCGCTATTTCGTAGAGGTGATCAACCCGGAGACCGGCGAAGCGGTTCCCGACGGCGAAGAAGGCGAACTGGTCCTCACCACTCTACAGAAAGAAGCCATGCCGCTGCTGCGTTACCGGACCGGTGATTTGACCAGCATCATCCCGGGCCGGTGCCAGTGCGGAAGGGTCCATAAACGGATCGCCCGGATCAAGGGGAGAGCCGATGACATGCTGATCATTAACGGTGTCAACCTCTTCCCGATCCAGATCGAAAAGGCCATCATGAAGATTCCGGGGGTGGGGAAAAACTACCTGATCGAAATAAAAACCGAGAATTTCATGGACAAACTCTATGTCAAGGTCGAAGTGGAGCGGGAGATCTTTGAAGGAACCCTTTCCAGCCTAACCGGTCTGCAAGAACGGATTACAGAAGAACTGAAAGCAGAGATTCTCGTTACTCCCACGGTCCAACTGGCTGAGCCCGGTTCCCTTCCGGTCTGGGAAGGGAAGGCAAAACGTGTTTTCGACAAGAGAGAGAATTAATTACAGAGGGGGTGTGGGCATGGCTTACCACCTGTCAATCTTCATGGAGAACCGCCCGGGAAAACTGGAGCGGATCACAAAAATCCTGGCGGATCATGCGGTTAATATCAGAGCCGTCTCCTTGGCCAGTGCCGGGGAGTTCGGGGTGGCCAAGTTTCTGGTGGATAAGGGCGAAACGGCATATAACGCCTTACAGGAGCAGAACATCACCGTCTCCAAACGCCGGATCCTTATCATCCTGCTTCCGGATAAACCCGGCGCCATGCACGATCTTCTTCAGGTCCTGGCGGAAAATGAGATCAACCTGGAAGACTGTTACGGTTTTGTCATCGAAAGGGGAAAACAGGCGGCCCTGGTGATTGAGGCGGAAAAATACCCTCAAGCCGAAGGAGCGCTGCGGGGAAAAGGCTATAAGTTGCTTTCGGATGAAGAATTAAGCAACCTGTGAGGGCTGAGCAACTAAACCAACTGCCGCCCCGAACCTCTCCGTCTTGAAGGAACCGGTCAATATTTCCGCTTTGAAAGGAACTTCAGGAACTGGTCAAAAAAAAGCGGGAGTTGCCGCGTGGCGATAGCTCCCGCTCTCTCTTTCTCCGGTGGCCTAGTGCCTGAGTGCCTAGTGTCTACAGTCCGCCCAGGGAGATGGTTTCCGTCATTTCGTCCACGGCTTTTTCCAGGATCTCCGGGAGTCCGGTGATCCCCACTTTCATAAAGCCCTGGAGCAACAGGGAAGTGGCTTCTTCCTCCGTCAATCCCCTGGCCATCAGGTACTCCACCGCCTCCCGGCTAATCGGTCCCACCGCTGCTTCGTGGGTCAAATCAGCCCGCGGCGCCCCCTGGACCTCCAGTTCGGGGATGGCCGCCATCTCCGTGCCGGGGGAAAGGAGAATCCCCTTACACTCCAGCCGCGCCTGGGCGGTATTACTGGAAGCCACCAGCTTTCCCCGCATCATAATGCGGGAGCGGCCGTCGGCTGCCGCCCGGCTGACCGCCTCGCCCCGGGTATTTTCCGCGTGTAACTCCAGGACCGTTCCCAAGTCAAGAACCGTATCTTCCTGCCCGTAAACAATGCTGTTAAACCGGGTCCTGGCCCCTTTCCCCCGCAAAACCGCCCGGGGGTTGCTCTGCAAAGAGCGGACGGGTTTAAGCAGGAGATAATTATTGATAAACGTGGCATCCTCCTCAAGGATCGCCCCTGACCGCGGGCGGACATGAAACTGTTCCGCCCAATTATGAACCATGGTAAACGAGAGGAAAGCCCCTTTTTTGATGTAGAACTCCGAGATCCCCAGGTGCATACCGGTCTCCACCTGCGGCACAGTGGTACAACCGCTGATAATTTCCGCCCGGGAACCCTCTTCAGCGATGACGATATTATGTACCCGCTGGCTGCTTTCATTCTCCGACTGCAAAAGACAGGACTGAATCGGCCGGTCCACCTGGGCCCCGGGTAGAATCCTTATAAAATAACCGCCTTTCTGGTACAATGCGGCGTAAGCCGTATACTTGTCGGCATCAACCGGAACTGCCTGCCACCAATAGTCCCAAAGCCAATCATATTTCTCCAGGGCCTTTTCAATGGCCATAATCTCCACCTGGCCTTGATAGGCCCGGCCTACCTCTTCATAGAGGACGGCGTCGTTCTGTTGCATAAAAGAGCCGGCCCGGTCCCGTTCCTCCGGATCAAATCCAGATAAGAGCATGGCTTCCTGCATTCGCCGGGAGAGGTCCTCCCCGGTGGCAGCGGCGCCGGTCTCCTCTTTCAGGTAAAGGGCGGGGTCAAAATCCGGCCCGAAAGGGGACGGTAGGGTCAGCGCTTTTTCAGCCCTCTCTCTTAACTGCCTTAAATGCGTTTGCAGGTTGCGCATTCCAAACACCCCTCAAATCCACGTTTATTAATCACCTCAAAAAGGTCCCTGGGGTTGCCTTCACAGACCAACCGCCCGTTGATCAAGACATAACCCCTGTCGGCATTGACATAATTAAGGATATGCCCGGTATGGGTAATAATCAACCCGGCCTTTGCGCGTTCCTTAATCTTCTCCCCTTTTAAAAGGGAATTAAGGGCTTCCCCCACCACGGCGATATTCTCTAAATCAACACCGGATTCAGGCTCGTCCACCAGTAGTAACCGGGGATTCTGAATCATCAGCTGTAATAGTTCCGCCCGTTTACTCTCCCCGCCGGAAAAATTCTCGTTTAAGCCCCGGTCCAAAAGATGATCACAATTCAGGGCCTGCGCCATACTACGCCAACTGGTCTTGTACCTTTCCGCCAGCAAGCCGGCTAAATCCCTCAGCCGCACCTCCGGCAGGGCCGGCGAGTGTTGTACGGCTATTCCCACTCCCAGCCGCGCCCGTTCATCCACGGAGAGCCTGGTGATATCCTCCCCGTTATAAACCATTTTTCCGGAGACAATCTCCTGATCACCCATGCCCATAATCGCCCGGAGCAGAGTGCTTTTTCCGGAACCGTTCGGTCCCAGGAGAACATGAACTTCCCCTGGGGCGATGGTGAGGGAAATATCCTCCAGGATTATCCGATCCCCTGCTTTAACCGTCAGTCCTTCAACTTCCAGCATAACTCAACACCCCCACCGCTTTTCATGAAAATACCGCCCTTTTCTTAACTGCACATGCGTTGTTTCAATGCCAAAACCGCCGGTTTCATCCGTATCCCCGACCGGGTTTCATCATAACAACATCGCCAGGATGGCCTTTTGCACATGGAGCCTGTTTTCCGCCTGGTCAAAAACGACTGATTGCGGCCCCTCAAAGACCTCCTCCGTAATCTCCTCACCCTTATGGGCCGGCAGGCAATGGAGAACCACCGCCCGTTCATCCGCCAGCGCCATTAACCCGGCATTCACCTGGTACGGACGGAAAACCGCCAGACGCTCTTCCCGCTCCGCCTCCTGGCCCATGGAAACCCAGACATCGGTATAAACCGCATCGGCGCCGCGCACCGCCTCCCGCGGATCATCAACCACCGCCACCGTCCCGCCGGTCTCCCGGGCAATCGCCGTTGCCTCTTCCACCACCGCGGACGACGGCCGGTAAGCCGGGGGCGTCGCCACAAAAACTCTCATTCCGAATAAAGCCCCGCCGTACAAGAGGGAATGGGCTACGTTGTTACCATCTCCGACATAGGCCAGTTTTAAACCGGCCACCCGCCCCTTCTTCTCGTAGAGGGTAAAAATATCCGCCAACGCCTGGCAAGGATGGACCCAGTCCGTCAGGCCGTTGATTACCGGAATACCGGCGTAGCGGGCTAATTCGACCACGTCGTCATGGGCATAAGTACGGATCATAATCCCGTCCAGGTACCGGCTGAAGACCCGCGCAGTATCGGCAATTGTTTCGCCCCGTCCCAACTGTAGGTCCTGGGTATTCAGAAACAGGGCATAACCACCCAATTGCCGCATGGCCACTTCAAATGAGATCCTGGTCCTGGTGGAGTTTTTGGCAAATACCATCCCCAGGGTCTTCCCGGCCAATATCTCCTGTTGCCGGTGGAGGTAGGATCCGGTCTTCAAGTGCCCGGCGGTTTTTAGCAGCAACCACAATTCCTCCGGGGTAAAATCCTTTAGAATCAGGAAATCCCGTCCTTTTAAACTTTGCAAAGAGACCACCCCCGGTAAAATATAATAAATTATACATTAGTTCCTGGGTGAAATCAATTATTTTTTCCCCGTTCTACCATCCGTTTCCGGATCTCCTTTTCATACCCCTGGTCACTGGGTTGGTAATAAACCTTGTCTTTCACCGGATCGGGCAGATACTGCTGGCGCACATAATGCCCGGGGTAATCATGGGGGTAAAGGTAGCCTTTGCCGTGGCCCAGCATCTTTGACCCCGGATGGGAGGCGTCCCGTAGATGCAAAGGAACTTCCCCCGTTTCCTGGCTTTGCACATCAGCCATTGCCCGGTCAATCCCCAAATAGGCTGCGTTCGATTTTGGTGCGGTTGCCAAATAGACCGCCGCCTGGGCCAAGGGGATCCGCCCTTCCGGCAGCCCTACCATCTCCAAAGCCTGGGCGGCCGCAACCGCCACCGTTAACGCCCGGGGATCGGCGTTCCCAACATCCTCGGCAGCGGCAATAACCATTCTTCTGGCGATAAACCGCGGGTCCTCACCGGCCGCCAGCATCCGGGCCAGGTAAAAGAGGGCGGCATCCGGGTCCGAACCGCGCAACGATTTGATAAAAGCGGAAACCGTATTGTAATGCTCATCCCCGTTCTTGTCATACCGGATAACCTTTTGTTGCACCGAATCTTCGATGATCTCCGGGGTAATGTAACGTATGCCATCCGTGGCCGGTCCGGTACTTAAAACCGCCAGTTCCAAACCGTTCAGGGCTGTACGGGCGTCACCGCCCGCCACGTCCAGCAAGTGCTCCATGGCGCCGGCGGTCAATTCCACCTTGTACTCTCCCAGCCCGTTTTCCCGGTCGGCCAGGGCCCGCCGGATAATAGCCTCCACATCCCCTCTTTTCAACGGTGACAAACGAAAAAGACGGCACCGTGAGAGTAAAGGAGCGTTTAACTCGTAATAAGGGTTTTCGGTGGTCGCGCCGATCAGTAGAATCGTCCCGTCTTCCACCGCCGGGAGCAAGGCATCCTGCTGCGCCTTGTTAAAACGGTGAATTTCATCCAGGAAAACCACGGTTTTTTGCCCGTAAAGGGCCAATCTCTCCCCGGCTTCCTGGATCAACTTCCGGACCTCTGTTACCCCGGAGGTTACCGCATTTAACCGCTCAAACCGGGCCTGTGTGTACCCGGCAATCAACAAGGCCAACGAAGTCTTCCCGGTTCCCGGCGGCCCAAAGAGGATCATTGAGCCCAAACGGTCGGCCTCAATAGACCGGCGCAACAGCTTGCCCGGTCCCAGAATTTCTTCCTGGCCGGTAAACTCATCGAGGGTCTTCGGGCGCATACGGTCGGCCAACGGCGCCTCTTTTCTTCTTTGCCTTTCCCCGGCAGCCCGGAAAAGATCCATAAGGCACCACCTCTCCCTCATGATATTCGCATTCGCTGCCGGATCTCCTCCCCGCGCCGGTTCTCATCCCCGCGCCCGCACCCGCGTGGCACAACTAATCTCTCCGGTGGGCTCTACCCAGACCCGCCGGGCCGGCTCCCTGCGCGTCCCCTGAAAATCCAGCCGCCACCGGTCAAAGGTGAAAGTCGCCTCTTCCAGCGGGCCCAGCGTCACCCGGCTGCTTTTCGCCCAATCTTCCACCATCTTCAGAACCTCACTGGTCTTCTTCGCTTCCCCGCCGGTCAAAACCAAATCCGATTTCTCAAAGGCCTCATGCTGGTAAGACGGGGTGAACCCGGCAAACTCCTGCCGGTCCACGTCAACCCCTTTCAACTGCAACAGCAGACGAAAGGGGCCATCCTGTTGCAAGCGGCGGATCTCCCCTCCGTAAAAATAAATACTTGCCTCCACCGGCGCCCCCGCCCAGTCAAACTCCTGGGCTGTATAGGCCAAGGTCTGCCAATTATCCCCTACCAGCGCCTGCAACTCCCCGCAAAGCCAAAACTTCTCCCCGGCATAATTCCCTTTCACCAGAACCGTAAAGCCCAAATGGTCCGGGACCTGATTGCCGTTGGCATCAGCCAAAAAAAACCGGCCGGGCAAAGCCGGGTAAAACCCTTCTTCCCCCTGGGAGCCGGTTACCGGGGCAAGCAAAAAAACGCCGAAAGCAAAAGATAGAAATAAAATAAGATACCTGGCAGTACTGTGCTTCATTGGAAAACCCCCTTTATTGCTGCGTCTTATGGTAGATCTCTGCCGGTATCTGAATTTTCTGTTTTTCTGCGCAAACTCCTCCAGTGAATTTTTGCCGGTCATTTTGCCAATAAACGCTCTACCGTCATTGTCACCTCGTTAGTGTTAAAGGGCTTGATTAGAAAATCCATGGCCCCAGCTCTAATCGCCTGGTAAATCAGGTTTTTCTGCCCCTCTGTGCTGCAAATAACAATTTTGGCTGTGGGACTATAGCGGATTAGATCTTTGATCACTTCCAAAGGGTTACTATCTTCCATAATCAAATCCTTAAAAACAAGATCAGGAGAGATTGTCCGGAAGATCCGCAACCCTTCTTCAACGGTACTAGCTTCATAGACTTCATTTCCGCCTTTGGTTAAAATTTCTCTAAGAACCAGCCGGAAGAGCGGGGAATCGTCAATAACCAGAATCCTGGCCATATCCCCCCCTCCTTCACAATAGCTTTCCTGATTCTATTTCCACGCGTAACTACGCACGTTAATCTCTCTTCTATCTATTCATATTAATTTCTACAAAATTTTAGAAACTCCTCCCTCTCTTCCTATTTATGTAAACTAAAACTGCTCCCTAAATTCCGCTAATGATCCGTTATGAATCTCGTACGACCAATTGCGCCCGGTGTTGTTATCCCAATTGTTGGCATCGTCACGAAAACAAAAATTCAAACGGGAATCATCCACTACTTTGATTCGTGCCGACCAGGCGCCATCCCTAGTTTTGCGCATCGGGATAGTCTGGACGTTTGACCATTCCCCGTAGCCAAACCCGGCATGAAGATAGACCTTACCACTCCCGGTTTTGCTGAGCATTCCCTTATATTTAATGCGAATCTCATCGCCAAGAGTCACCGGTACCGGTTCCAAATAAATCCCTTCTGCAACTTCAGCCATTTTTTTCGGGGGCATCTCCCTTCCTCCTTCGCAAGTCATCTGTCGTGTGTACTATTCTGCCCAAGGAGGAAAGAATAATACCTTTCTCGTACGCCAATCACTCCCACTCAATTGTCCCCGGGGGTTTGGCGGTTATATCGTAAACAACCCGGTTAATCCCGGGAACCCCGGTAATAACCCGGCGGGAAATCCGGTCCAAAAGCTCATAAGGCAACCGGGCCCAATCGGCAGTCATCGCATCCTCACTGGTCACCGCTCTTAGGACCAGGACTGATTCGTACGTCCTCTGGCCCCCCGTCATCCCGACGCTTTTCTCCCCGGTCAAAATGGCAAAGGACTGCCAGAGTTTCCGGGACCAGCCGGCAGCGGCAATCTCCTGCTTGACGATGCTGTCCGCCTCCCGCAGCAGGGCCAGTCTTTCCGGGGTAACCTCGCCGATCACCCGCACCGCCAAACCCGGTCCGGGGAAAGGTTGCCTCCAGACCACCTCTTCCGGGATGCCCAATTCTCTGCCGGCCGCCCGTACCTCGTCTTTAAAGAGCAAGCGTAACGGCTCCAGAAGTTTGAACTGCAAATCCGCTGGCAGGCCGCCTACATTATGGTGACTCTTGACCTTGGCGGACTGGCCGTCTTCCATCATGCTTTCGATGACGTCCGGATAAAGGGTCCCCTGAAGTAAAAAATCGATCTTCCCCAGTTTCCGTGCTTCTTCCTCAAAGACCCGGATAAACTCCTCACCGACCGCCCGGCGTTTTTCTTCCGGATCAACCACCCCGCGCAGCCGGTTCAGAAACCGTTCCGCCGCATCGACCATAATCAGATTCAACTGGAACTTCTCCGCAAAGATCCTTTGCACTTCCGCAGCTTCGTTTTTCCGCAGCAAACCATGGTCCACAAAGACGCAAGTCAATTGCGGACCAATCGCCCGGTGGGCAAGAACCGCAGCCACCGCCGAGTCCACCCCGCCGCTGAACGCACAGAGGACCCGCCCTTTGCCAACTTCTTGTTTAATCCCGGCAATTGCCCGGTCAACGAACGACCCGGGAGTCCAGGAAGGCCGGCAATTACAAGGACCGAAGAGAAAGTTTTGCAAGATAGCAGGCCCGGCTGGAGCCGGGGTTGCCTCAGGGTGAAACTGCAGCCCGTAAAGGCGGCGTTCATCGTTGCCCACCGCAGCTATGGGCGTATTGGCGGTTGCCGCCATAACTGTGAAACCCGGCGGCGCCTCTTTTACCCGGTCGCCTTGGCCCACCATCCGGACTTCAACCCCAGCAGGCAACTGGGAAAAAAGCGGTTTTTCCTTTTTGATCTGCAAAATCTCTAAGGTATGTACAGGGTCACACGTTTGAGCGCGCGTGCATGCTGGTGTGTTCGTGCACGCACCGTCTTCCCGGGAGGAAACCCCCGTAACCTCGCCGCCGAATTCCCGCACCAAAAGCCCCATACCGTAACCAATAGCCAGGACCGGGATGCCCAGGTGAAAAACGTCCGGATGACACTTGGGGGCGCCGGCATCATCGCACGCGCGCGCACGTGCGCGAATACTCCCCGGTCCTCCGGAAAGAATTATCCCCCGGGGGGCCAATGCTTTCAGTTTTTCCGGCGGGGTGTCTCCGGGCAAAATCTCACTGAAAACCTTTGCCTCCCGGATCTGCCGGGCTAAAAGCCGGCTTGATTGAGCGCCAAAATCAAGAACCACAATGGTATCCATATCCGTCATTTTTGCACCTTCTTATCTTTTGCTTTCCAAAGACAGGGACTGCCTTAATTCCCCTCTTTTTCTCCATTCTTCTCAGCGCTATATACCTCCGGTTTTAACACGGCAATCATGGGTAATTGCCTATAACGCTGGGCAAAATCCAAGCCGTACCCGACAACAAACCGGTCGGGAATTACAAAGCCGTTGTAATCCGGGGTAATCTCGATTTTCCGGCGTGAAGGTTTATCCAGCAAGACACAGGATTTTAAACTCGCGGGCTGTCGCGAAGACAGGGTTGTTATTAAATATCTGAGGGTTAATCCGGTATCAACTATATCTTCAATCACCAGAACATGTTCATTTTCAATACTGACATCTATATCTTTAATAATACGGACAATCCCTGACGAACTGGTGGAAGCCCCGTAGCTGGAGACGGCGATCAAATCATAGCGCAGGGGTGTTTTTATCTCCCGGATCAGGTCCGCCATGAACAGCAGCGACCCTTTTAAAACACCGACCACGACCAATTCTTTACCTTCATAATCTTTACTGATCTGGGCGCCAAGTTCCTTTACCCGTGCGGCAATCGCCTCCGGCGAAAAAAGAACCTCTGCCATTACTTCCTTCATTAGTACTCCTCCTCTTTCCCGTTTCTATCATCTCCACGCGCCTCTCCCGGTAAACTTGGGGGGGTATTGACAGGCCGCGCCCGCGCACGCACGAATTAATCTAATTAATCTAAACCGCAGCCGCTCTGTTGCAGGCTAATGCCAAGCCGGCGCGCACGTTCCCCGTGCGCGCGAATTAACCTAAAGCACCGGTTTCTTTCTCTCCGCGTGGATCTCCGTCTGCACCTCAATTATTTGCCATTTATACTTTTTTCGCCCGTACTTAACCCGTTCCAAAACCAGGCGTTCCGTACGCTCCTGGACCGTATATTCTTCCCCGCTGATATACTTAAGCCGGAAACTGCTCCGGAAGGACGGGCGGTCCGCTGGAGAACCTTCTTCCGGATCGATCCTCAGATCCTCCACAATAATGAAGGGGAAACGCACCCCCTCATAGAGCATCCGGGTTTTGGAGATAACATGCAACATGGTGGTTAAGTTGATATATTCTCTCCCGGCTTCACCGGTCACTGTCTGCTCCAACAGCATATGGTCTATACCGGCCAACCCTTCGTAAAAGTAGGCAACCACCTCTTCCGGGGTTGTCTCCGGGGTAACCACCTCCTCATACCCGGGCCGGGTAAAAAAGCATAGGATCACCAAAACCGGGAGGATAATGAGGACCGGCAACTTTGCCTTCGCCCACCACCGATACGCTCTCCTTTTTTGTTCCAGCCGGCGCCGCACCCGCTCCCCTTCGCCAGCGAAACGCTCTTCTTCCCCGGCCGTGGCCAAAAACCGGTCTTGATGATATAATTCGCGGATGCCGGTTAAAAATTCCTGCAACCCCGGCCGCCGCGCCGGTTCCTTGGCCAAAAGCGCCTGAAGTAAAACCGCCAGCCCGCTCCCGATCTCCGGTTGGTGATACCTGGGGTCCAACGGATCTTCCTTTAAAATTGCGGCGGCAGTCTCTGCTTTACGCTCTAAAGGAAAAGGATAAACCCCGGTTGCCAAATAATACATGGTGAGGCCGATGGTATACAGGTTGGCCTTCCCGTCCCACTGGGCATCCTTTATAATCTCCGGAGGACGAAAACCCTCCCATAACTCTCGCGTGCACGCGTGCGCACCTTCCCGGTAAGGGGCGAGCATCGCCTGGACACGGGGGTCAAGGACGCCGACTTTTCCCGCGCCCAAAGGGATAAGGTCCGTATAAAAAAACCCCTGGGGATACTCATTCTGTTCTTGAAAAAAACGCAAGACTTCACCCATTGCCTCCCCTGCTTCAACCACCTCTTTAAGGGTAAAACCGGGCGTCCCCAACCGGGGCCAGTACTCCCAGACTTCCTGTTGAAAGGGTAGTACCAGGAAGTATTCTTCACCAACCTTCTCTATTCCCAAGTAAGTCAGGAGGCTGCCGCTGTGGGGCGCCGGTAGCCGCCGGATCATCTCCCGCAGGTCGCGCAAGAACTCCAAGAAAAAACGTTCCCGCAAGGGAATCGTGAGCTCCAGTGCTTCCAGGAGATATTTCTTTCCCGCCTTATCCTGGGCCAGGCAGATCTTTCTTCCGTGCCCTCCGGTCTTGGCGGCGGTAATTTTCAGCTCCACTCTTTACACCTCCGTTCATTATGGTATAATTTTATCAATTGGCCAATTTCGCCGTTGTCTGTAACACCGGCGCGTAAGTTTTCCCATCCCCCGGTATCGGGAGATGAGGTTTATCCGTGCGCGTTTCCAGGTAAAGATAACGAAGGTTTTTGCCGATTAAAATTATAGACAACCGTTCTCTCGCATTGGAGGAAGATGACACAGTGTCAACAAGTAAAACCCTCACCCGTAAACAGAGAATATACAACCGGTGGCGGACCTCCCTGAATATACAATGGCTCCTCCTTTTCGCGCTGGCTGTTGCCGCACTAATTGTTAAAAAATATCAACCGGCATTTTTCTACCAGTTTGCCCTGGTATTTCTCTATACTCTCATAACCCTTTTTTTGAAAGAGATATTCCTCCACCGTAATATCCTTTATTTCCACCGTTTTCCCTGGTTTTTTGCCTTTCTCAACGTTTCGGTGGTCTTTGCCCTGTACACTCTGGGCTATTTCCCCCTGAACTTCCTTTTCGTCCTCTATATTCTTTTGATCTACGATTCAATAGCCGGATTTAGCCGCAAGGAGTTGCGGTTAACCGTTATCCTCGCAAGTCTGGCTTTTTTGGTCAATATCATTACTCTTTGGCCTCACGGCGCGGAAGTCTACTTACAAGCAGGCCTCTCCCATCTATATATACTGCAAGGAATAGGGATCTTCCTCTCACTGTTCTTCATAATCCTGGCCTCCTTGACGGCGCTTTTCCGTTCCCGGCAGGCCGAAGATCTTATCCAAAACCTGGAACAATTGCTGCATGAGAAAGAACGTAACCTGAAGCAATTATACGAAGTCAATGCCGCCTTGGAAGAAAAATATGCCGCTTCCTATACTCTAAGCTTGATCCAGCAATACCTCCTCCATGAGATGCAAGACCCGAAATTGCTGGAGAAGATCACCGATATTATCCAAGGTGTCTCCGGCAGTTCCGTCTGTGCGATCCTGAGCTTGGAAGATGATTTTCAGGAGGCGGACGAGCCTGCTGCCCGTAATTTACAGCTCTTGGCGGTTTCGGGCGCAAAAGATCCTTCCTCCCTCATCCGGTTGTTCGGTGATCCGGAGAGCCTGGCTTACCGGGTTTTGGATGGAAAAAAACCCAGTAATGAGAAAGAAGCCACAGCAAAAGAGCGCGCCCTCTGGAACCGGCTGGGGATAAAGTCCTTCTTCCTGATCCCGCTTTTCACCAAAGAAGAGGAGATCGGCCTCATGTTTGTCGCCCATTCGCAAGAAGGAGCATTCAACCGGGACCAACTGGAATTCTTACAGCTGATCGCCAACCAGCTCAGCTTGGCCTTGGAGAATATCCTCCTGCACCAAAAAACCCAGAAACTGGCTTGGCACGACCCATTGACCGGCCTCTGCAACCGTTATTATCTTAATCATTACCTTGCCACACAGGAAGAGAAACTCGGGTCCACGCTGACCCTTGGCTGTATCATCTTTGATCTCGACCATTTTAAACAGGTTAACGACCAATACGGCCATGTCACCGGCGACAAGGTTTTAAAAAAAGTCGGCGCCATCATCCGGAAACATGCCGAAGCCGAAGAGGGCTGGCTCCCCGGGCGGTTTGGCGGTGAGGAATTCATTCTGATCGCCACTGGCAACGGCGACCACGGCTGTGAGCCTTCCCGCTTGAAAAAAGTCGCCGAGAATATCCGCAAACAGATTGAGCAGACCACTTTTACCAGTCGCGACGGGAAAACCTTCTCCCTGACCATCAGCGGGGGGATCGCCTGTATCCCCCAACAAGCCAAAAATACCGATGAAATGATTATTAAGGCCGATGAAGCGCTCTACCGTGCCAAGGGCGCAGGGCGCAACCGCGTTGTCATCTACTCTTAACCCGGTAACTTCAATCCCGGACCCTCCAGATACAGGCGCCGCGGAAAGTTAAGGCGCCTCTTCTTCCGTGGCCGACACGATCCTTCCCTCCTCCAGCCTTGCCAGAACCGGGAGGAGATCTACCCGCCCGCAGTAACGCAAATCACCGGCCAGCCCCAGAGACGAAAGATAACGACCGTGATCCGTCTGGGCCAAGGCTGCTGTCACCGGGCCCATTCCCGCCGTTTGCCTGTAGGCAAGCATTCCGGTGCGGGCCGGATCCGTCAGCTCCACCACTGATTCATCTTTAGCGGCAAGAACCAGCTTATCTATGATCATACCCGCACAAAGCAAGTCCTCCAGAGCCAGGCGCCCTTTCCTCCCGGCACAAAACAGGAAAACTTCCCGGTCCACCTTTTCCAAGTAGGAAGAGACCCGGCTTACGTTCAGAAATGCCCCAACCATGATCTCTACAGCATTGGCGGCTTCCAAAAGGGCCTTTGCGCCGTTGGTTGTGGTAAAGACCAGCTTCTTCCCGTCCACCATCTCTTTACTGTATTCTTCAGGCGAATTCCCCAGATCAAACCCGGGGATCTTCAGACCTTTCCTCTCGCCGCCGATTAGAAACTGGTCCCGCCCGTGTTTATCGGCAAAAGCGAAGGCATCTTCGGGTTCGGCCACTGGTATAATCTCCGGACAGCCGCCGGCCAGGGCAGTTAAGATTGTACTGGAGGCCCGGAGGACATCGATCACCACCACCGTCTTCCCGGTAAACTCCGCTGGATCTCTTTCACCGACCGCAAAAGCCAAGTCGATGCGCACCGGCCTCCTCTCCTCTCCTTTATGCTCCTTGCCCGTTCCTTTGCCGCCCATGGCCTGTTCTTATATTACTTCTCCCGCTATTATCTCTCCCGCCCCTTCATTTTTTGCTATCAGCGCCTGTTCCGGTGTTGGCGAAAGGTTCAAGCAACCGTTCAAGCTCCCGCCCGTGTAAACGCCAGTAAGACTCGTAAAACTCCCCGGGCAGGGTGGCAAAGGTCAGATCTTTTCCCAGATCAAGACGGGTGAAGAGGTAGTAAAGGACAAAGATTTCACCGGGGGTCAGATCCGTCTGCAGGTACTTCCGGCTGATACGAACAATTGCAAAAAACCTCTCCGGTGTTATCTCCTTTTTTAACTCCCCGGCCAGTGCGGAAAGGAACCGTTGCTGGCGGCGGACGCGGGTAATATCCCCCAGCGGATCCCGGCGGTAACGGACATAATTCAAGGCTTTTTCCCCGTCCAACCGCTGCCGGCCGGGCTGCAAATCGATGTACAGGCCGGCGCTCTTGTCCGTGTAGAGCATTCTTTTGTCGACATCTATTTCCACTCCGCCCACCAAATCCACGAGTTCTCTAAAGGCGGCAAAATTCACCCCCACAAACCGGTGGACCGGCAAAGACAACAGGCTTTCCACTGTCTCCCTGGTCAACTGGTATCCCCCGTATACATAAGCCATGTTGATCCGTTCCCGGCCAAAACCGGCCATCTCCACCAAGCTGTCCCGGGGAACCGAAAAAACGCCGGCCTTTTTCAACTGCGGTTGCCAGGCGAGAAAAAAAATGGTATCGGTCCGTGACGATTGCACCCCCCGCTCATCAGTAGTACTCTCGTCAAAGCCCAATACCAGAATATTAAAGGGTTGTTCAAGAATTCTGCCGGCGGTTTGTTGCAAACCGGCATAAACCACCACCAGAAGCAGGAAGAGAATAGCGCTTGTCCATAAAACCAGCTTCTGAAAGAGCGAACGCTTCCGGGCATACGCACCCCTTAGCGGCCTCTCCCACACCGGCCTCTTCGTCAGTGCCCCGCCCGTCAACGGTTCCACCCTCTTTACCTCCTGTTCCGGTAGTTCTTCATCCCCCTTGTCCGGCAGGGGAACTCTCCTCAACCGCTTGCGCATCAACCGCCTGGGGTATCTCCGGATCCTCCCCGGAAGCCAAAAGGCGTTCGAAGTCGGCTGCTTCCAGAGTCTCCTTCTCCAAAAGCGCCTCGACGATGGCGTCCAGTTTCTCCCGGTGGGTACGGATGATCTCTTCCGCCTTGTTATAGGCCTCTGTAATCATCCCCTTCATCTCCTGGTCAATGCTGGCCGCCACCTGTTCGCTGTAGTTCCGGTCACGGGAGATATCCCGGCCCAAAAAGACCTGTTCCGCCGGGCCGTGGCCAAAAGTCATCGGCCCCAGTTTATCACTCATCCCGTATTCCGTAATCATCTTCCGCACCAATTTGGTTGCGCGTTCCAGATCATTCCGTGCGCCGGTGCTAATCTCCCCCAGCACCACCGCTTCGGCAACCCGGCCCCCCAAAAGGAAGACCACATCTTCCAGAAGCTCCGTCCGGGTGGCGTAACGCTTATCTTCCACCGGCAAGGCCAGAGTATACCCGCCGGCCTGGCCGCGGGGGATAATCGAAACCTTGTGGATCGGGTCCACCGTGGGGAGAAAATGCCCAACCAATGCATGTCCTGCTTCGTGATAAGCCGTTAATTGTTTCTCTTTTTCACTTATGATCCGGCTTTTCCGTTCCGGGCCGGCCATTACCCGCTCGATGGCCTCTTCGCAATCGGCCATCGCGATGGCCCGCTGGTTCCTTCTTGCCGCTAAAAGGGCCGCCTCGTTCAGGGTATTGGCCAGATCCGCCCCGGTGAACCCGGGAGTCCTCCGGGCCAGCACCTTCAGATCCACATCCCGGGCCAACGGTTTTCCCTTGGCATGGACCTTCAGGATCTCCTCCCGTCCTTTGATATCCGGCATATCCAGCACCACTTGGCGGTCGAAACGACCGGGCCGGAGCAAGGCCGGATCCAGGACATCCGGGCGGTTCGTGGCCGCCAGAATAATAATCCCGGAATTTGGCTCAAAACCGTCCATCGCCACCAGAAGTTGATTCAAGGTCTGTTCCCTTTCGTCATGGCCCCCGCCTAAACCGGCTCCACGTTGACGCCCCACGGCGTCAATCTCGTCGATAAAGACAATACAAGGCGCATTTTTCCGGGCCGTCTCAAAAAGGTCCCGGACCCGGGAGGCGCCTACGCCCACAAACATCTCGACAAAATCGGAACCGCTGATGCTGAAGAAAGGCACACCGGCCTCTCCGGCCACGGCTTTTGCAAGCAAAGTCTTTCCTGTTCCGGGCGGGCCGACCAAAAGGATCCCCTTGGGGATTTTGGCCCCCAATTCCGTAAAACGCCTGGGCTGCTGTAAAAATTCGACAATCTCGACGAGTTCGTCTTTGGCTTCATCCGCCCCGGCGACATCGTCAAAGGTAACTTTGGCTTTTTCCTCTGTATACATCCGGGCCCGGCTCTTACCAAAGGCCATGGCTTTACTGCCCGAACTTTGCATTTGGTTGACAATAAAAAACCAAAAGCCAAGAAGAATAAGGATCGGCAAAAGACTGGGCAGGACCACTGCCCACCACGGTTCGGTCTTTTGTTTATATTCCCTGGGTACCCCGGCCCGTCCCAAAGGTTCTTCATAAACATCTGAAGACAGAGTAGGGCTCGGTCCCTGGGAAACAAAGGGAAGAGGCTCACCGCCTTTTTCCGGCTTGTATTTCCCTTGAATTTTGCCGTCGCTATAAATATCTACCTCAACGATCTCGTTAGCTTCTATCCTGGCTAAAAATTCATCCCACGTAAAATTCTTCGGTGACTGGTTCTCAGCAAAAAAATGCCTGAGGGCAAAGAGGGCAATGATAGCGAGAAACAGGTAAAAGGTCAATTCCCTAAAAAAGCGCAATCACAAACCTCCTCTCGAGGCTGAAAAAGCCATAGCTCATATTATATCACAGGCGGGTTGTTTCCACAATAAAAAAAACCCTCCCCGTCATGGGGGAAAAAGATGAGATGTAGAACCCGCCGGGTCTCTTTGGTAATACAAGCCCTGGCATCCGGTTGGCAACCGGCAACCCAAAGGATCTTGTCTTCTCCGTCGACCAGCAGGAGAATTTTATCCCGCTCCCGCCGGGGAATTTTCCGGTCGCCAAAAAAATCCTTGAGTTTTTTACTCCCCCCCAGTCCCAACGGGTAAAAACGGTCCCCCGGCTTCCGGGTCCGCATATATAGGGGGAGGGCGATTTCCTCCCCGTCAAGAAAAACCTCCCCTAAGGGGACTTTTTTCCAATCGGCGGGGAGCGCCGCTGGAGTAATCCAAGCGGCTTTTACCACTCCCCGTCCGTCCTCCAAAACGGTCTCCCCGGGTACGGTGAGGCACTGCCGGAACGGCGCAACCTTCTCCCGCTCCTCCCTGAGGCCCATCACCAACAGATCGTTTTCTTTCCGGCATTCCATACCCCCGGGGAGAGTAATTCCCTTCCCGTTTTCTCCGGCCAGGAGGCGGAAAAAAGCCTCGGAATGTTTGAATTCCAACCGGATACCGCCGGCCCTGGCTTCACCGGCAGGCGGCGCCGCCCGGCGCCTTTGGACGAGGGAAAAAAAGAGCCGGCGAAAGACCGCCCGGCGTAAGGCCGGGGCCAAAGAAAGCCACGACCGTACCGGGATGCGGCAAAAGTCGTGGTCCGGATTAACCCCCCATTCCTTTAAGGTCTCGTCGACCATCGCGCCGATAAATTCCTCCCATTCCCGGAAGAGAACCGCGGTTTCCTGCAACCGTTTTGCCAGGCCGGGCTGGTATTCTTCGTGGAGGAGCGGCAGCAGGCAGTGGCGGATCCGGTTACGGAAATAGTCCGTCTCCCGGTTGGAGGTATCCTCCAGCCAGCGAAGGGAATATTCCCGGGCGTACGCCAGAATCTCCTCCCTGCTCACGGCCAACAAAGGACGGATATATGGGCCGCGGACCGGCGGAATCCCAGAAAGCCCCTCCGGCCCCGCGCCGGACAGAAAACGCATTAAAACCGTTTCCACCTGGTCATCAGCTTGGTGGCCCAGGGCGATTCTGGTGGCGCCGGCCGCTTGCGCCGCCTCCGCCAGCAGCCTGTACCTTTCCTTCCGCGCCCGTTCTTGCAGGGAAGCGCCGCGCGCCCGTTTTTCCAGTTTGATCTCTTCCACCCGGCAAGGAAGGCCCCAGTCGGTGCAGATCTTAACCACCAGTTCTTTTTCGGCCTCCGCCTCCGGCCGCAGGCCGTGATCGAGGTGGAAAACATGAAGGCGCAGTGCCAGTGGTAACCGGCGCAGGACAAAGAGAAGGGTCACCGAATCGACCCCTCCCGAAACCGCAACCAGCACCTTCTCACCGGGATTTAACATTTTATACTGCTTAACAGTGGCAAAAACCTTCTTTTCCAGCTCGTGCACGGCTTTTCTCCCCAACATGTTTTACCGCTCCTGGCGGACGGGGCGCCGGCGATCCGGCGTCCCGGTTTCTATCTCCTAATAACGTCTTCGCCGTTATTTAGTTTCCTTCCTGCTCCGGCCGGAAAATTACCAGGAACATTCCCCAGGCGCCTGGATCTGCCCGCAGGCGCTTAAATCTGATCCCACCGGCGCTTAAACCTGCTCCCGCACCCGCGGATTTTCCTTGAGAACCTGCAGGACAAGGATGGTCATATCATCTTCCACACTCCCTCCGGCCTCAATCTTGGCCGCTTCCAACAGATAATGGCAGAGGGAGTCAACCCCGGAAAGGTCCAGTTGTGTTAAGATTTTATAAATCCAGTCCTCCTTTTGCCGGCTATTCGTACCCGTGCGCGCAAGATCCGTCACCCCGTCGGTTACCATCACCACTAAGTCGTTTTCCCGCAGATCGTACCTGATATATTCCGGTTCCACATTATTCAAGATTCCCACCGGCAGGGAGGTAGAGCTAATCACATTCACCTCTTTTCCTCTTTTGATATAGGTGGGGGCGGCCCCGATTTTGATCAGTTCCGTTTCCGCAGTAAACTGGTCAAAAACAAACAGGTCCAAAGTGGCAAAATTCTCTTCCGGGCTGCGCAGCATCAAAAGGGAATTCAGTAATTGCAGGCAGAAATTCTTATCCAGACCCGTTGCGAGTAACTTTTGCAGCAGGGAAATGGTGGTGCTGCTTTGGCGGGCCGCCCCCGGACCCGCCCCCATACCGTCACTGAGAATGGCAAAGACATACCCTTCTTTCGACTCCAAAATACTGTGGCTGTCTCCGGATAGGGTATTACCGTCCCGGGGGATTTTTTCCACTGCCGACTCAATCCTGTAGTAACGGCGGGGAAGAAGATAAAAACCGCACTCCCCGCCCGCCCCGGCTGGACAATTTTGCCGGTGAACGGTGAACCTTCTCCCCAGCAACTGCGAGATTAAGGGGGCAATTATCCGGCAGCACTCCTCCTGCCCGTTGCAGGCCCTTTTCTCCAGAAAAATTTCCACCCGGTTTTTTTCCAACCCGGTAACAATCATCTCTTTTACCGGTAAGTTCATTCTTTGGAAGGCCGCCCGCAGTTCCCCTTCAATTTCCGCCCGGAATTCAACGCTTAATTTAAGATGACGGGAAAGTCCGGCGATCATCCCGGAGATCTCCCGCAGTTGCCCGGAGAGAAAGGCCTGTCCCGCTTCATACCGGCGTCTCCAAATATGCTCGGCCTGTTGCCTCTCTACCCAGGAATTGATAGCTATGATCAACTCCTGCTTTTGCGGGCACTCCTTGGCCAGGCGCCCTTTGATCTGTGCCGGATCCGCCATCCCGGTGATCTCCGCAGCAGCGATCAGATCAAAAATCTCCCGGTAGGTAGTGTAGAAAAGCTGGCCCCAACAAGAAGAGTAACAAGGGCAAAACCTGCATCTTTGCTCTGAGATTTTCTCAACGAACTCATAGATCTCCTGTTGCCCTTCATCTTCTTTTCCGCCTTCCTCCCGGGTAAAGGCCCCGGCGATTTGTTCAAAAAGTATGGCCAGGCTCTGCAGGCGTTCGACAACCACTTCCTTCAACCGTTTTTGCTGCCGGAAATTCCCGGTAACCTCGGCCGGTGACGGCAAGAATTCTTCTATCTTCCGGCAAAGCCGGCCCGGGCAAGCTAGGAAAACCACGGCCGCCGCCGTCCCTGTCAGCAAAAGCTCTTCTAAACCCGGGGCATCCCACCACCTGACGGTTGCCAGTACCATATGGACGAGGAAACCCAAGGCAAAACCGTACTTTTTTTTCATAACGTCGTACCCAAGGCCGGCTGCAATACCGCTGCCGGTGATGAAAAAAAGCCGTAAAGGGATACTCTTGCCGCAGATGACCTCTACACCACCAAAGACAACAGCGGCAATCGCCCCCCCTCCCGTACCGTACCTTTTTGCCGCCAAAAAAATGAGAAAAAAGGCAAAAAACAGATCTGCCGCCAGAGGTATCCCCAACAGGGAACCGGGGTCGAAAGCCTGTCCCAAGGAGAAAAAGATCAACACCGCCAGAACGGCCAGGGAGAGAAGGATTTCTTTATTATCCTTCCCGGGTTTTGGCAAGGATGAAAAAAGAAAACCGGTCCCGGGTGTCAGCACATAAACCAAGAAATATAGGAGGAAGATTTCTCCCGCGCGCGCAAGCCCTTGCCGGAGATTGAAGAAGACCGCCAACCGGTACCCGGCGGGAGTAAACCAGAACAAAAGAAGGACCGCGGCCGGCAGGAGGAAAGCAAAGAGATAAGCCCAGGGCTTCTTTTGCCGCCGGGCGCAATAGACACCGAGCAAAACCGGGAGATAAAAAAGAACACGCCCCGGAAACTCCTCCCCCGGCAGGCCGGAATAGGAATAGAGCGCAAAGAAGGTAAAAAAGAAAACCACGGCGCCTCCGCCAAGGCCATTTTTTAGCCAAGCCCCGCAAAAAGCAGGCCCAAAAGGGAAAAACCCCGGCGGCAACTGCAACTGTCCAAGGGAGGCGCCGACAGCCAACCCAAAAAGTAACCGGCCCCACCCCTTCCATTTCCGGCCGGTTTCCCGCACGCGCCCGCGTGTTCCTCTTTTTTCCTGCATGAACTCGCCTTTCCACGAGGACAGAGCCTTTTCCGCCTCTATCCCAACTTACTCCCCTCCAGTTTGGATAATATCCAGTTATAGATAATGTCCGATTAGGATAATGTCCAGTTATGGATAGTATCCAGCTATATTTGCAACCAGTATTACAGCAGAAGATGATCCGGCCGTAGCTTTAGTATACCAAAAAATCCATATTTTACTTGTCGACTAATTATGTTGTAAAATATGGGATTTTCCGGCATTTTCTTTCATCCCAACCTGCCCCGAGCCCTGGGGCGGGCAGCCCGCCGGCTGCCGCTCTTTCCAGGTTCCCGGGTTGCCGGGAGAGGCTTTAACAAGAGAGGTAAGAGGAGAAAAAGGGAGACCATCCCGAAAAAAGGGTACAGATTCTTAATCAAACGGCTGAAACCTACTTGACCAATGATGACCGCCAAAACCATCAGACCGGCAACACGCAAGGTAAAGCGGTGGTTTTCCGCCGGCCCGATCCTGGTGGCCAGACCATAACCATGGGCGATTAAGGTGGAAAAAAGTTCCCCCCAGAGAACCAGGGCGTAACCATACCGCCACCATCTGCCCCAGCCTGCGGTTAAGATGAAGAGCGGAAGCTCGCCGCTTCCGCCGCCGGCCACCGCCATTACCCGGTGAAAAAGAAAAGCCAAAATACCCAGGGAAACACCGCCGAGGACCCCGCCCCGGCGCAAAACGACAGCCTCATCATGCAGGCGGTGGAGGGTTACCAGAACCGGTAAGGCCAAAACCAGGTTATAGGCGCTGTATTGTAAAGCGGCCAAGAGCCAGTAGCCTTTGGCCGGTGGCGGTGGGGATACTGCCGGCACTACCGTCGCCGCCGGTACCACCGGCAGCACTGGCAACGTCGTCACCGTTGTCGCTGCCGGTACCGCTGATAAGGCCGTACCGGAAAAAAGCGGGGCTGTCTTCAGGTTAAGGAGCAACCCGGCCGCAAAGAGTAAAGGGATAAATACCAGGTTGACCCCTTTAATCCCCTCCAGCCGCCGGCTGAGGATAATAACAGCCAGAATGGCCGTACCCCAGCAACCCCATTCCCACCTTCCCCCCAGTTGTACTGTGATCGCGCCGGCGCCGGCCAGCATAATTCCGGGTAAAAAGAGGAGAAAGACCGTGAGCACCAGGTCCCCGCCGCGGCCCGCCCATTTCCCGGCCAGGCTATGGAGGAAATCCTGGTAGGAAGAGGCCTTAATGCGCCGCCCCCACACCATGACCTTGGGCCCTAAAACCGCCAGGAGTAATGTGGAGCAAAGCAGGCCCCAAGTACCGGCAACCCCGTACTGCGAGAAGAACTGCCAAATTTCCCGTCCGGAAGCAAACCCTGCGCCGATCACCGTACCGATATAAATGGCAGCAACGGTAAGCGCCCGAAAGACCCTACTCATTCGCGGCCACTCCACAACCTTCGCCACCACCAATCCTTATCCACCCGTTCCCGGACGATCAGATCCACCCCGCATACTTTTTCCCCGCGGAAAAAAAAGGCTACCTCCCCGGCGACCGTTCCCGGTTTTACCGGCAGTCTGAGTTTATCCCGGCGCAAACTGATTTTTTTTTCCCCATATGCCTCCTCCCCCTTGGGGATTACCACCATCAACGGCCGTCGGGGGTATACCGCCACTACGCGGGGGTATCCGCCTGCCGTCTCTATTTTCCCCACAGCCTCTTCCGGGGTGGCCAGCAGCTTCAGGGTAAAATTATCAAACCCGTACTCCAGAAGACGTGCCGACTCCCCCCAACGGTCCGGACTGTTCAGGACCACGGAGATAAAGCGGCGGCCGTCCCGGGTAGCCGAAGCGACCAGACAGTATCCTGCTTCAGCAGTGGTACCGGTCTTTACCCCGTCCGCTCCGGCAAATGACCAAAGCAGCCTGTTGGTATTCCGGACCTTTCTTGTCTTTTCCCCTTGATACCACTGGATCGCCTCTTCCCTGGCTGACACCAGCCGGGAAAATTCCGGATTACGCAGAGCATAACAGGTAAGGCGGGCCAAATCATAGGCGGTGGTATAATGGGCAGGCGCCCGCAACCCGTGGGGATTTTGAAAATTACTGTTGAGCGCTCCGAGTTCTTTTGCCTTCCTGTTCATCATGCGTGCAAAATTCCGTTCCGACCCGGCTATATGTTCCGCCACGGCAACACCCGCATCATTACCCGAGCAGAGCATGAGCCCTTCCAGTAATTCCTTGAGGGTCAGCCGGTCGCCTGTTTTCAGCCACAAGGCCGAACCTCCTGTCCGGGCGGCCCGCCGGCTGACCGTAACCACATCTTCCAGGTTCCCTTTTTCCAAGGCGACAATGGCCGTAAGGATCTTCGTTGTACTGGCCGGAGCGCGTCGCTGGTGCTCGTTTTTGGCATACAGGATCATCCCGCTGACCTCTTCCACCAAAATAGCGGCCCGGGCATAAACTGCCGGCCCTCCGGTATAATCAGGAAGGTAAATCAGGGGAGGATATCCTTCCACCCGCCGGTAACCCGATCCGGCCGGTATTTCTTTACGGTTTTTTGAAGTCCCGGCTGCCACCAAAGCTAGGCTCAAAAAGAAGAAAAGAAGAAAACGGCGGGTTCTTCCAGAAAAGCGAAAAACTCCCATAACGGGCAGGCACTCCTTTGTTTTTCATCTTTATGCCTGCCGCCCGGGGAAAATGAGCACGCCATCCACGGATCAAAAAAGGCCGCCTTCCGGCAGCCTCCTTCCGCGCGTACGCGAATCATCCCTGGTCTGCTTTTCAGCGACCTGTTTCTTACAGTTTGACAAAGATCCCGCCATCCCAGCGAAGATCTTCATTCTTGCAATAGATTCCGATTTCTGTACCGTTGGACCATTTCCGGCTGAGGGTGGTCCGGTGGTCAACCCGCCCTTCCACCAGAACCAACGGTTCGAGGCGAAGATGCCAATTCCTGCCAAAATCCCAATTCAAGTCCATCCGGACATAAATCTCCGGGTCATGGGGTTTTTCCGGGATATACTCGCCTCTGATTCCGGCAAAAACCAAATGACCATGGTGGATCCCGATCTCTAAATCGAACTGGTAGTCCAGGAAATACTCGTCAACGTCCTGCTGTCGGTAACCGGTGGCCTTCGCCAAAAAGGCGGTATTCTCTCCCACTTCGCCCCGGTATTTTAGCCCCGCCAGGTATTGTTCTGTGGTAAAATCGTAACCGGCCTGCAAGGACAAATTGGGGACAGGAAGATAAGCCGCACGTAATTGGAGGCGCTCCTCCCGCCGGCTGAGGTTCAGTTGCCAGGCCGGGCTAAAGCTATAGGTACCATCAAAAAGCGCCCCTTCTTCTACGGCATAACCGCCCATCAAAGACCAGGGTCTATTCTCCGCGAGAATGGCGGAGTCCGTACCGGCGGGCGCCGTTTCAACGGAGGTCGTTTCTGCTTCCGCAGACATCGCCCCGGCGGACTCCGCCCCGGCAGAGACCCCACTGAGCAAAATACCGCCCAAGGCAAGTACGGTCAGGAACAGCCCCCGGTAAACCCACGGGTGATGGTGAAAAATTATACGCACAGGGTTTCTCCTCCTTTTATCAATTCTATCTTAGCAGTTTTGCAGTTCTCTCCATATACCTTGGCCTTCCAGATCCTTAAGGCAACTGTCTTTTATCCATATAACGATTTTTTATCAAAAACGTCTCTGATAAATATATCTAATAAATACCGGCAATAAAATAAAGAAAAAATAAATACCTTCTATAAATATTTTTAATCAAAATCTTTGGGGATAAATATTTCTGATATGAATACCTGGAAAATGACAAAGATATATCGAAAAATATAATTCCCAGATACTTCAGGTAATATTTTCGGGAAGAGTCGCCAAAATCCTTTTTCCCGGCATCGTTAAATTTTTGGTGTTCCCGGCATTTTTTGCGCCGCTTAAAAATTGAAAAGAAAACTACCATTAAGAAAGAAATCCCGTTTTGAAAGAAACTACCATTAAGAACCCGTTTTTTAATAATACTTAAGAAAGAAATCCCGCTTAAAAAGAAACTGCCATTAAGAAAGAAACTGCCATTAAGAAAGAAACTGCCATTAAGAAAGAAACTGCCATTAAGAAAGAAACTGCCATTAAGAAAGAAACTGCCATT
>DUNX01000131.1 GCA_012839115.1 Bacillota bacterium | reverse complement strand
TTCCTTGTGGTTATGGCGAGGGGGAACCACCCGTTCCCATCCCGAACACGGCAGTTAAGCCCCTCAGCGCCGATGGTACTGGCCGGGTGACCGGTTGGGAGAGTAGGTCACTGCAAGGAAACTATTTACTAAAAAGTCCGCTTCCAAAGAAGCGGACTTTTCCTTTATATGAGGTCTTGCGCCATGAGTATAAATATTACCAAGCGCGCCAATAAAGCATTAATTACTAAAGTTAATAAAGGTAATTACCGATTATAAAAACACCTTCTCTCATTTATTCATTGCTTGCGCAGAAATAAACCTGGTACGAATATGTATTAAAGGTGAAAATAATGAAATTATATACAAAAATTTTCATCGGAATTGTCATCCCTATTACCATAATAATATGTGCCACCGTATATATTAATGCCAATAGACAACTTTTGATGACAGAAGAATGGGTTGCCGCAAGATACATGGAAACCGGGCAATTCATGACCGGCTATATTACGGATAATTATACCGAACTCCCCAGGGTCTTAAAGGATCTAGACAGGATGATCCGCCGGGAGAATTTTCTTTTTTGGCGGTTGCATGGCCCGGAGAACAGCCTCATGCAGGGTGGCGATATTTCCGTTATGGAGGCACTCGCCGGAGTGGTCCACCATCATCCGGCGCGGAATACCTGCGGGGAGAAGGTGGTCATTAGTAAAGATATTGGTTACGGGCTTTATGACCGGATTTTCCAGGTTAACGGGGACGAATACCATTTCCAGCTTGTTTTCTCCCTTGACCAACTGGCAGAGGCTGCCCGCCGGATTACTCTTGCAAATATCCTCCAACTTATACTGGTCGTTGGCATCATCGGCGCAACTCTTTATTTTCTCACCATCCGGGTTACCGCTCCCCTGCATGACTTAGTCCGGGATACAAAGATCATTGGCCGGGGCAACTTGCACCATAGAATACAGTTGAAAAGTAAAGATGAATTCGGTGAACTTGCCGCCTCATTCAACGAAATGGTGGCGAATCTGGAAAAGACCACATTTTCCGCGGCGTATGTCAATAATATTTTGCGGGCGATGGTAGACGGCCTGATAGTAGTTGGGCCGGGAGGGAAAATCACCCGGGTTAATAAGGCGCTCTGCAAATTATTGGGCTACAAAAAGCAAGAGCTTCTTGCCGAACCACTGGAATTGGTGTTTCCAGAGGCAAGGAAGCTCTTTTTTGACGGTGACAGATGGGTGGGCTCCACTGGTGGCCTGGTTAATTATGAGGCCCATTACAGGAAGAAAAATGGGGAGGAGGTCCCCGTCCTCTTAAGTTGTTCGTTGATGAAAGACAAAACCACCGGGAAAGAATATATCATCTGCTCTTCACGGGATATTACTGAACGAAAAAAGATGGAAGAAGAACTCTTTCAAGCGAAAAAACAGGCCTTAGTAACACTGGAGTCCATTGGAGATTTGGTGGGAACCACAGACAACCAGGGGAACATCACCTACCTGAACCCGGCGGGCGAGAACATCACCGGATGGTCCAGCAGGGAGGCCCAGGGGCGGCCTTTTTTCAACGTAATCCGGCTGGTGGACGAATATACCCGTTCCCCCCTGGCTAATCTGGTGGAGATAGTCATAGAGGAAAACAAGATTGTTAATCTACGGGAAAACATCTTATTAATTAGCCGTACCGGCCAGGCCTATGCGGTGGAGGTTACAGCCGCACCGCTCCACGGCCCGGAGAAAGAGGTTACCGGAGTTGTAGTGGTGATCCATGATTTTACCGAGAACAAGGAGATGTTGAAGAAAGTAGCATACCAAGCCAGTCATGACCCCCTGACAGGGCTGGTTAACCGGTTGAAATTCAAAGATTTCCTGGACCAAGCGATAAAAAAAGCCAAAGACCAGGGGAAGCGGAGCATTCTATTCTATCTGGATCTGGACCGGTTCAAGATTATTAACGATTCCTGTGGCCATTTCGCGGGGGACCGGTTATTACGGCAACTGGCACTAATTATAAAAGCCACCGTGCGCCAGCAGGATATCCTGGCGCGCCTGGGCGGAGATGAATTTGGACTCTTAATGGAAGATCTATCGCTTAAGGCCGCATTTAGCCTGGCAGACGAGATTTGCCGGGCGGTTCAAGAATTCTCCTTCACCTGGCAGGGGAAGTTTTTCAGTATCGGTGTGAGCATTGGCATTATCGAAGTTACAGCGTCCGTTGATAACAGCGATTATTTATTGAGCGCTGCTGATCAGGCCTGTTCATTGGCGAAGAAAAAAGGCGGCAATACTTATTACCTTTATGATAAAGACGATCCGGAACTTTCCAGGTACCACGGGGAAATGTTCTGGTTGGAACAGATTAACAAGGCTTTGAAAGAGAACCTTTTCGAACTCCATTACCAGCCGATCATTTCGATTCAGGGTGGAGAAAGGGAGGTCCGCCACGAGATTCTTCTGCGCCTGAAGGGCAGCCAAGGTAACCTGGTAACCCCGGAAGTGTTTTTCTCAGCTGCCGAGAAGCATAACCTGATGCCGTTGATTGACCGCTGGGTGATTAAGAATTTTTGTGCCTGTTATGCGCAGAACAATAAAGGGATAAGTGAAATTCTCTCCTTTTATAATATCAACCTCTCCGGCGCCTCTTTAGATGATGATACATTTCTACCGTTTGTCAAGGAACAGCTGCGGCTGTATGCCATCCCGCCGGAGATCGTTTGTTTTGAGATCACGGAACACATTGCCGTGGCCAGTTTCCACCAGGCGGTACGGTTTATGCAAGAAACCAGATATCTCGGTTGTAGCTTTGCCATTGATGACTTTGGCAAGGGGATTTCTTCATTTAATTATCTGAAGCATCTTCCTGTTGATTATCTGAAGATTGACGGGGGATTTGTCCGCAACATGACGGAGAGTCCATTGGATGAATTTATAGTTGAAACAATCAACCGGCTTGGTCACTTTCTGGGGATGAAGACCATTGCCGAGTCTGTGGAGAACGAAGCCGTCTTTAACCGGCTTAAGGAGTTGGGCGTGGATTATGCCCAAGGCTACTGGATCGCCAATCCCCGGCGTTTACAGATTTTTTTGCCACAGGCGGGCCTTTAAGAGCAGAGAAGAAGCGTGGAGAATGTCACGGCGCCTTAAAAACCCAAGAAAAAGCAATGCGGGTTTGAAAAATTCAGCAGGAAAAAGGCAGTTCATATAGAATAAACTCACAACAGTATACTTCCTCAACAGAGATAAGATCCCTTAGAAAAAAGAATGGAGGCACACGCATTTAAGGAATAGTCGGCAAAAGGGTAAGAATGGCAATGGGTATGTCGGGCTCCAGCGGCTAAAGAGTAGCCACGGAGCCACGGGGTTAGATTGTCATGAGGAGCCCCTATTTTTTGCTGTTAAAACCCGATCAATTTAAAAAAAGGAGAAGCATGTAGTGAAGCCCACATTTAAGCATTTACTCCTACTTTTAATTGATATCACGCTCCTCAATATTGCTTTATGGTTTTCCTTTTTCTTACGTTATGAGGGGAGAATCCCCCTTTCTTTTGTACAGAATTGGGGCTATTTGGCATTGGTGATGACGATCGTCCGGATCGCCTGTTTTATTGCCTTCGGCCTTTACCAAAGCCTGTGGAGTTACTCGAGCCTCCCGGAGCTCTTTCAGATCGTAAAGGCCGTTGTTATCTCGTCGGGTCTCCAGTACCTGATTAGTAATTTTATAGATCTCCGCATTTCGCGGAGTGTCTTTGTTATTGATTTCGGGGTGGTTCTAATCCTGATCGGCGGGGCGCGACTGGCGATCCGTATGCGCCGGGAGTTGTTAACAGGATGGGAATCCGGGCAAAAATCGGTCAAACGGATCCTGGTGGTGGGAGCCGGATATACCGGCGCCCTGGTTATCCGGGAGATGCTGCGGGAACATACCGCCACCCATCTGCCGGTTGCCGTGGTCGATGATGATCCCCGCAAGATATCCTGGCGGTTACACGGGGTGCCGGTGGCCGGCAAATTGGACCAATTGGCCCAAGTGAGCCGGAAATATGATGTCGACGAGATCCTGGTGGCCATACCTTCCGCGCCAAAAAGCCGGCTAAGGGAGATTGTCAACCAGGCGCAAGAGACCGGGTTGCCTGTGCGGATCTTGCCGGGGATTTTTACCTTGGCCAACGGGGAGATCTCCTTTAACCAGGCAAGGGAGGTCCGGATTGAGGACCTGTTAGGGCGAAAACCGGTCCAGGTCGATCTGGCTGAGATCGCCGGGTATCTCCAGGAGGAAAGGATCTTGGTTACCGGCGCCGGTGGTTCAATCGGGTCGGAACTATGCCGGCAGGTAAGCCGTTTTTTCCCGGAAATCCTGCTTTTGCTGGGACGAGGCGAGAATTCCATTTACGAAATTGACCAGGAATTGAGTTTTGCCCATCCTGATGTGCGGAAAAAGGCACTAATTGCCGATGTCCGGGACCGGATGAAGATAGAGCGGATCTTCCGCGACTACCGGCCGACGGTAGTTTTTCATGCGGCAGCCCATAAACACGTCCCGTTAATGGAAGCTGCGCCGGATGAGGCGGTTAAGAACAATGTTTTTGGCACCAAAAACCTGGTGGAACTGGCCGACAAGTACCGGGTAAAAAGATTTGTCCTGATTTCCACGGACAAAGCAGTCAACCCCACCAGCGTCATGGGGGCAACCAAGCGGGTGGCGGAGAAGATCGTTCAATATATGGCGGCACATAGCAAGACAAAGTACTGTGCGGTCCGGTTCGGTAATGTCCTGGGCAGCAGGGGTAGTGTGGTTCCTCTTTTTCAAAAGCAGATCGCAGCCGGCGGTCCGGTAATGATCACCCACCCGGAGATGACCCGTTATTTTATGACCATCCCGGAAGCGGTCTCCCTGGTTATTCAGGCCGGGGCGATGGAAGAGACCGGCGAAATTTTCATCCTGGATATGGGCGAGCCTGTGCGCATTGTTGACCTGGCCCGTGATTTGATCCGCCTTTCCGGTTTCAAGCCGGATGAGGATATCAAGATCCAGTATTGCGGAGTACGGCCGGGAGAAAAAATATATGAAGAGTTGCTGACTGCGGAAGAAGGGATCACCACCACCAAGCATGAAAGGATCTATGTCAGTAAACCCCGCAGTATAGATTGGGTACAATTCCAGAGGGATCTGTCGGAATTGGAGAAACTGTTGGTAACGGGAGATTGGACAAAAATGACAAGGAAGTTGTGGCAAGTAATCCATGATGAGGAGCAGGAAAAGGAGTGGGAAAAAGAGACGGCCAGCAGCCGGCTGCACTCCTGATTTTCCCCCCTTTTTAGGGTATATTTAACTTAGAAGAGGGCTATAGTTCGAGAAGAAGGGGTAGTAACAAGAATGAAAGTAGCGGTTATCGGTGTCGGACACTGGGGAAAGAATATTGCACGAACCTTGAAAGAGTTGAACGCCCTGGGGGGATTGGCTGAGAACTCTCCGGAAATCCGCCGGCGGTTAGCCGGCGACTATCCGGGGGTTCCTCTTTATGATGATTATCTTCCCTTGTTGGCAACGGAGATCCCGGCGGTGGCCATTGCCACACCGGGCCCGCTCCACCATAAGATCGCCCGTGCGGCTTTGCTTGCCGGGAAGGATGTTTTCGTGGAAAAGCCAATGACCTTGTCACCGGCGGAAGCGGAGGACCTGGTCCGCCTGGCCGAAGAGAAAGAGCGGATCCTTATGGTGGGGCATCTCCTATTGTACCAGCCGGCCGTAGCCTGGATCAAGGAGTACCTGGCCTCCGGAAATCTGGGTGAGATCCATCTTATTCACCAGGAACGGCTGGCGCTGGGACGGGCCTGCGCTGTGGAGAACGTCCTCTGGAGCCTGGGGGTCCATGATGTGGCCTCCTTGCTTTACCTGACCGGCCAAACACCCACCGGGGTTTCCATCACGGGCGCACGGGTTCTCCAAGCCGGAGTGGAAGATGAGATCCATCTGGAACTGTATTTCCCCGGCGGACCCCGCGCCCACCTGCACGCTTCCTGGTTATGGCCGGAGACACAGCGCCGGATGGTTATTACCGGGAGCCGTGGGTTCCTGGTCTACAATGAGTTGGAACAGACCGTCACCCTGCACCGGAAAGGGATCAACCCGGACCTCACCAACCGGGACGAAGGCACGGAAATTCTCTTCACAGGAGCGGGCAAACCCCTTACCCGCGAACTCGAACACTTCCTGGAATGCCTGGCCACCCGGACCCCCCCCCTTACGGACGGCCGGAACGGGCTGGCAGTAATCCAAGTATTGGCAGAGGCCGGAAATCTTTTAACAAAAGAAAAAGCGCGACAATAGCCGTTTATACACGGCTCCATACCGCGGGAACGAGCAGACGGTGTTGGCAATCTATCCGGCATGTGCGCCTGTACGGTTTATACTACAGTAACAAGGAGGTTATATACGGAAGATGAAAATTCCAATTTTAGACTTGCGACCGGAAGTAGAATTAATATGGGAAGACCTGAACCGCGCCGTACAAGAGGTGCTCCGTTCCGGCCGGTTTGTTCTGGGCCCCAATGTTCAGGCCTTTGAAGAAGAAGTCGCCGCCTATATGGGGGTAAAGCACGCCATCGGGATGAATTCAGGCACCGACGCGCTCTTGATTGCCCTGCGGTCGGCAGGCATCGGCCCGGGTGACGAGGTGATCACCACGCCTTTTACCTTCTACGCCACTGCCGAGGCGGTGAGCTTGGCCGGGGCGACGCCGGTTTTTGTTGATATTGATGAAGAAAGCTTTAATATCGACCCGGGACTGGTCGCCAAGGCCGTTACCCCCCGTACCAAAGCCCTGCTCCCCGTCCACCTGTACGGGCAGGCCGCCGAGATGGACCCCTTGCTGGAACTGGCCAAGGAACACGGGCTGAAGGTGATAGAAGATACAGCCCAGGCTTTCGGGGGGGAATATAAAGGGAAAAAACTAGGCGCCCTTGGCGATGCGGGTTGTTTCTCCTTTTACCCCACGAAAAATCTGGGGGCCTATGGTGATGCGGGGATACTCACCACCAACAACGACCAACTGGCAGAAGCCGCCCGTATGTTACGGGTCCACGGCGCCAAGGAGACTTATTTCAACGAGATCCTCGGCTACAATTCCCGCCTCGACGAACTCCAGGCCGCCATTTTGCGGGTAAAACTGCCCTATCTGGATGAATGGAACAAAAAACGGCGCTTGTTGGCGCAAAGGTACAATCAATTTCTGGCCGGGATTCCGGAGGTGATTACACCGGCGGAAGGCCCCTCCGGCCATGTTTACCACCAGTATACCATACGGATAACCGGCGGCAAAAGAGACCGGGTTAAACAGGACCTGGCTGAAGCGGGAATTGGCTCAATGATCTACTATCCCGTACCTTTGCACCAGTTGCCGGTTTATAAGGACCGGGCGCCTTCCCTGCCGGTCGCCGAACGCCTGGCCGGAGAAGTACTCTCCCTGCCTGTCTGGCCCGGCCTGCCTGAAGAAGCGCCGGAGCTTGTTGCCAGGGCAATTAAAGAAGCTTTGCAAAAATGAGGTGTTACCAAGGCGAGTACGTTCTGATGTAACTAATTGCAATCACCCCCGGAAAGATTCACCAGGGTGAAGGCTGGATATGTTGACAGTCAGCCATGGAATTGGTATAATGTTCAGTAACTGAACCAATTAGCCAGATAGGCGGGAAGCGGGAGGAAAGGACGTTACAGCATGGCTGAGTCACTTAAAGAATACCAGATCATCATCCAATTGCAGGAAGGCACGGATGTCACGCAACGAGAGATCGCGAAGAATACCGGACTTTCCCTGGGTCTGGTTAACCTCCTCCTCCAGAGGATGATTAAGAAAGGCTTGGTGAAGATTGAAAAGTTAAACGCCCGTTCCCTGCGGTATATTTTGACCCCCAAAGGGATGGCGGAAAAGGTCAGATTGACCTGTGAATACCTGAAGAATTGCTATGCCCAGATTACCGGTTTGATGGAAGTAGTGACCGCAGTAATTGCCCGCGCTTGGCGCCAAGGCTACCGGGGCGTCATACTTTACGGACCGGGCGATGAAGTCCTGCAGATCCTGAAGATTGCCTTGGAACAGCAGAAGATAGAGTATAAATTTTTCCGGAGTGGAGAGGAACCGCCTTTTGGGCAGTTCCTTTTTATTGTTTGGACTCTGGAGGATGAAAAAAAACTCACCCCGGATCACCATGTGGTCAATATCCTCAAGGTTTTATAGGGTACCAATTCATGTAAGTTCATCGCCTTTCAGGAAAATCATCTTCAACAAAAGAAAAGACTTTCCTGGATTCTCCGAAAGGATTCCACAGGGAAGCGAAGAAGCTAGGTTTTAGCTGCTGATGTGCGTAATAGCTTTCCGGCAGAAGATGGTTATTCCTGCCCGGGATAAACGGGGAGGTTATATTGATGGGGCACCCAAACCGTAGAATGCAACGGGAGAAGAAAAAACAGCGGCAAAAGGAGAAAATGCCGGGGAGAAAAAACCTGTATAATGTCGTGGATCTTACACCCCATAACGCGGTGGGAAGGATGCGCGATAAGAGTTTTGAGTTGGTATGGAAATAAGGACGGTTGAGAATAGAGGAAGCAAGGTGGCCGCATGATGGGAGAAAAGATCTGGCTTTCATCACCGCATATGAGTGATGAGGGTTATGAAATGGAATATATAAAAGAGGCTTTTGCCACCAATTGGGTCGCGCCGCTGGGTGAGAATGTTGATAGATTTGAGGAAGAATTTGCAGCCAAAACCGGCGCTAAATATGCAGCGGCCCTGAGTTCCGGTACGGCAGCCATACACCTGGCGCTGAAGGCGGCCGGCGTCGGGCCTAGGGATATTGTCTTCTGTCAAAGCCTCACTTTTGCGGCAACCGCCAACCCGATTATTTACCTCAACGCAACCCCGGTCTTTATTGATAGCAATTATGAGACATGGAATATGGATCCCGAGCTGCTGGCGGCGGCGTTTGAAAAATACCCGAACGTCAAAGCTGTTGTCATTGTTCACCTCTACGGCCTGGCGGCGGAGATGGACAGGATTGTGGAGATCTGCCGGGCCCATAATGTGCCGGTAATTGAAGATGCCGCCGAAGCGCTGGGTAGCTATTATAAAGGGAAGCATGCGGGGACCATCGGTGATTACGGGGCCTTCAGTTTTAACGGCAACAAGATTATTACCACCTCCGGCGGGGGGATGCTGGTTTCGGATAACAAGGAGCGGATTGAGAAAGTCCGTTTCTGGTCTACCCAGGCCAGGGACCCGGCACGCCACTACCAACACAGCGAATTGGGTTACAACTACCGCATGAGCAACGTGCTTGCCGGGATCGGCAGGGGTCAACTCAAGGTTTTGGACCAAAGGGTCGCCAAGAAGAAATATATTTTTGAGTATTACAAAAAGGAGCTTGGCGGATTAGACGGCATACAATTCATGCCGGTTAATGATTGGAACGAGCCGAATTATTGGCTGTCTTGTATCACTCTTAACGGCAAGGTTAAGCCGATTGATATTATTGAAGCTTTGGAAGCGGATAATATCCAATCAAGGCCGCTTTGGAAACCCATGCATCTGCAGCCATTTTTTGCAGGATACGACTATATCGGCGGCGATGTGTCGCAGAAGCTATTTGAAACTGGCGTATGCCTGCCGTCCGATACAAAGATGAGCGATGAAGACCTTGCTAGGGTGTGTAGGATAATAAAAGGGTTGTGGGAGTAGGATGAGGCGCTTAAATTTATTATTAAAAAGGATAATCGACATTTTTGGTAGTTTTATAGGTTTAATTATTGCTTCTCCAATATTAGTATTTATTGCGATTGCAATCAAATTGACAACAAAAGGACCGGTCTTTTTTAGGCAAGAACGGCTCGGTAAGGACGGGAAAGTATTCAAGATTCTTAAATTTAGGACGATGGTAGTTAATGCTGAAAAAATTGGCGATGGTCTTGCAGTAAAAAGTGAAAATGATAGCAGGATTACTAGAGTAGGGAAGTTTCTTCGAGCTACCAGTTTAGACGAACTTCCACAGCTATTGAACGTTCTTGTTGGGCAAATGAGCCTTGTCGGGCCACGACCTCCTGTTGTTTATTTTCCTTATGACGGTTATGAAAACCATCCGGATTGGGCTAAAAAGAGATTTTCAATGCGTCCTGGAATAACAGGATTAGCACAAGTAGTTGTAAGAAACTCTGTAAGCTGGAATGAAAGGATTATTTTAGATAACAAATATATTGACACTTTTAGTGTTTGGTTAGATATTAAAATATTGTTTGCTACTATCTTTAAGGTCGTTAAGGCTAAAAATGTTTACATAGAAACAGATAAAAAGGTAAATAAAAAAATAACAGATTTTGTTTAGAATAAAAGAAAGCATTTTAGCTGAAGAAGCCAATGAAAGCTTTAGAGGTGTGAGTATTATGATTAGGGGAGAAAAAATATACCTTCGTCCTATTCAAAAAAGTGATCTAACATATTTATATCAGTGGAAAAATGACGAAGAAACCTTTATGTACTTAGGTGGAGGATTTTTGCCGACATCCATTGATCAATTGGAAAAATGGATGGATGTTATGATAGATACTACAGGCAGAGATAAACGTTTTATTATATGTGATAATGATGGTTCTCCCAAAGGAATGGTTGGTTTATATGACATAGAATGGATTCATCGTACGTGTGAAATTGGTGTTTATATTGGAGATAAAGATGCTAAAGGTAAAGGCTACGGTAAAGAAGCTTGTTTGTTAACAGAAAAATATGCAAAAAAATATTTAAATCTTAGAAAAATAAAGTTGAGTGTTGTATCTGATAATAAGAGAGCATTGAATATGTGGGAATCTCTTGGATATAAAAAAGTAGGTGAGTATATTGCTGAACGTTATATAAAAGGAGCTTATAGAAATTTAACAATAATGGAAAAATTTATAGACTGAACTGTGTTGAATTTTTATGGAGATAAGCAAATGAATAACAATATAAGCATATTAATATTAAGCTGTGGAACAAGGAATAAAATAGTGCAGTATTTTAAGAAAGAATTGGCTGGCAGAGGACAGGTCATAGCAGCGGACTGCAGTGAACTTGCGCCTGCCCTATATGATGCTGAAAAGTTTTTTGTTGTGCCCAGAACAAATGAGGAAGGGTATATAGATGTAATCTTAACTATTTGTAAAGAAAACAACATTAAAGGAGTTTTATCTTTAATTGATCCAGAATTGAGTTTACTCGCCAAGCACAAGTATGACTTTTTGTCTATAGGGACGACCCTGATTATTTCCGATTATGAAGTAGTTGAAATGTGCTTTGACAAATATGAAATGTATAAATATTTGGTCACGAATGGATTTAAAGCTCCTAAAAGCTATATAGAGAAAGAAGAGTTTTATAGAGATGTAGAGACAGGGGCTATTAACTATCCTGTATTTGTAAAACCCATAAAAGGTAGTGCCAGTATCAATATTAATAAGGTGACTTCAAAAGAAGAAATAGAATTATTATTTAAAAGATACGATGATTTAATAATCCAAGAATTTATGGATGGAACCGAGTACGGGGCAGACGTCTATATAGATATGATTTCCGGTGAACCCGTAGCCGTTTTTGCAAAAGAAAAAATTAAAATGAGGGCCGGCGAAACAGATAAGTCTGTATCTTTTAAAGATAAAAAGCTAGATCAGGTAATTGTTAGTTTTGTTAAAAAAGCAGGTTTAAAAGGAATTATAGATATAGATATATTCAAGGTTGATAATGAGTATTACATTTCTGAAGTGAATCCTCGTTTTGGCGGTGGTTATCCGCATGCATATGAGTGTGGAGTTAATGTGCCAAAGATGATTATTAATAATATCTGTGGTAAAGTCAACAAAAGAGAAATAGGAAACTACGATGAAGGTATTTATATGATGAAATATAACGAAATAAAGGTAATTTCAAAATGCAGCTAAACTTTTTGACTTTTAAAGGGGAATTAAATTACTATGAATAAGAAAGAAGTTTATCGTATTGCGATATTAAATCATCATGCCAGTGCACCAGATGTGGGTGGCGGCGGAAGACATTATGACATAG
>DUNX01000030.1 GCA_012839115.1 Bacillota bacterium | reverse complement strand
TCCGGGAGAGGATCGCCATAATGAGAAGAATGGCATCGGCGCCGGCCCCGGCGGCTTCTTCAATCTGACAAGGTTCGAGAAAGAAATCCTTGGCCAAAACCGGTAGTGTACTGGCTTTTTTCACTGCTCGCAGGTCATGGATGCCACCCCGGAAAAACTTTTCTTCTGTCAAAACAGAGATGGCGGCGGCGCCGTTTTCTTCATAGAGAACCGCGGTTTTCACCGGATCCAGCCCCGGGGCGATGAGCCCCCGGGAGGGAGAGGCCCTTTTAACCTCCGCAACCACTGAGATCCCGGGGGCGGCAAGGGCGGAACGAAATCGTTTCCCGCCTGGCAGGCTCCTGCCGAACAGGCCCTCGCCGGGCAGGTTTTCATGGAGACCGGGTGGACTTCCACCGGGCAGGTTCCCACTGCCACCTGGCAGATTCAGGTTCCCGCTCTTTCCCGGTAACCCCGCAAAAAAGCCGGCCCTTTTTTTCTTTTTAACCTCCTCTTTCTTATGGGCCAGAATTGCTTCTAAATACATAACGCCTGCTCCTTACGAGAAAACGCGGCAAGGGCCTCCATCTTGGCCAGGGCGGCCCCGGAATCAATGATCTCCGCCGCCAGTTTCACCCCGTCCCGGATCGTATCGGCCCGGCCCGCCACATAAAGGGCGGCGCCGGCATTCAGTAGCACCACAGCGCGCCTGGGGCCTTTCTCACCGCTTAAAACAGCCCGGAAGATCCCGGCGTTTTCTTGTGCACTTCCCCCCTTTAACTGTTCCACCGGGGAATAGGGCAGTCCCACTTCTTCCGGGTGTAACGTATACGAACGGATACGGCCGCCCGCAACTTCATAAAGGAAATTCTCACCGGCAAGGGAAAGCTCGTCAATCCCGCCGGCGCCGTGCACCACCAGCGCCCGTTTGACACCGAGCCGGGCGAGGACTTCAGCCAGTACCGGCAGGAGTTCCCGCCGGAAGACCCCGGCCAGTTGGTAATCGGCGCCCGCCGGATTGGTCAACGGTCCCAGCAAGTTAAAGACCGTCCGGAACCCCAATTCCTTGCGGGGCCCGGCTGCGTACTTCATGGCCTGGTGAAAAAGGGGGGCAAAAAGGAAACCGATCCCAACCTCCTCCACAGCCGCCTCCACCTGCCGGGGAGTAAGATCCACCTTTATGCCCAAAGCCTCCAGCAGATCAGCGCTCCCGCAGGCGCTGGAGATCGCCCGGTTCCCATGTTTGGCCACGGGAACGCCGGCGGCCGCCAGAATAAATGCGGCGGTGGTAGAGATATTAAAGGTATTGCTCCCGTCGCCTCCGGTCCCGCAGGTATCAAGTAAACCCTTTCTCCCCCGGCAAATCGGGACCGCCTTTTCCCTCATGGCCAAGGCAGCCCCGTATATTTCTTCCATCGTCTCCCCCTTCACCCGCAGGGCGGTCAGAAAGCCCCCGATTTGTGCGGGGGTCGCTTTCCCTTCCATCACTGCTCTCACTGCTCTTGCGGCTTCATCCGCCGCCAGGTTTTTCCCGGCAACCACTTTGCCGATAACCTCTCTCATCATATCTCTTCTCTCCTTTCTCTTCCGGGCAAGTTCCGGCCCTGCATATCTACAGAGCAGGTCATTGCCAATCGCGCCTTGGCGCGGGACTCTTCTCAAATTTCCGGGGCTAATTTCCCCGGTATAACCGGTTCCGGTGTCCCCCATCTCCCGGTTTTCTCTGTTTAATCCCAGCTGCCGGTTTGCCTCTTCATTCCGAAATCCAGGGGTCGATGACTACAACCACCCGTCCCCACCCCTTTCCAGGAGGCTGAAGGCACTGAGGAGCGCCTGTAGCTTGTAGATGGTCTCCTGGTACTCCCGGCCCGGGTCCGAGTCCGCCACAATGCCGGCCCCGGCCTGCAGGTGAATCCGCCCGCCGGCGGCTACGGCCGACCGGATCCCGATACAGGTGTCCATCTGCCCGTCAAAACCCAGGTAACCCACGGCGCCACCGTAAAAGCCCCGCCGGCATGGTTCCAGTTCTTCAATGATCTCCATAGCACGGACCTTTGGCGCACCGGTCAAGGTTCCGGCCGGGAAGACCGCCTTGAGAAGGGAAAAGGCGTCCTTTCCCGGGGCCATTTCTCCTTTGACAGAAGAGACCAAGTGCATAACATGGGAATACTCTTCAACCGCCATAAATTCTTCCACCCGTACTGTCCCGTACCGGCAAACCTTCTCCAGTTCATTACAGCCCAGGTCCAACAGGATAAGATGTTCGGCCTGTTCCTTCTCGTCCGCCACAAGCTCACGGCGGAGAGATTCTTCACTCCGTCCCGGGAGGGCCCGGGGCCTGGTGCCGGCGATCGGCCGGATCTCCGCCGCCTGCCCTTTGAGACGGGCCAGCATCTCCGGGGAGGACCCAATCACCTGGTGATCCCCGCAATGTATATAAAATAGATAGGGAGAGGGGTTGATATTCCTCAACACCCGGTAATAGGCAAAGGGGTCGCCGTCATAAGGAAAGCCCATCCGTTGCGAGAGGACGACTTGAAGAATCTCACCGGAAAAAATATATTCCCTGGCTTTTTGTACGGCTTGCATAAACTCCTGGCGCGTAAAGGTAAAAGCCACACCGGCCGGCCCGGGATGGTTAATCCTCTCCGGCGGTCCAGGCCTGCTCTTGAGGAGGACGATACGGAGTTCTTCAATTTTTGCGGCGGCCCGGTGGTAACCGTCCTCTTCTGCGGTGGAAGCCAAAACCACCAACATGATTTCTCTGGTCACATGGTCAAAGATGATGAGGGAGCGGGGAACCATCCACCAGGCATCGGGCAGGTGCAGCAGATCCGGCCGCAAAGCGGGGATCTCCTCCAGTTGCCTTACATAATCGTAGGCCAGGTACCCGACGGCCCCGCCGTAAAAAACGGTGTCCGGCGGCAATGGGGAAACCTTGAGTTCCATAAGGGTTTTTGCCAAAAGATCCAGGGGGTCTCCACCGGAGAACTTCTCTGCCCGGCCTAAGCCGGTGAGTTCAACCTCCGGGCCTGTGCTCTTGAGGGTGAAAAGGGGATCAAAGCCGATAAAAGAGTAGCGCCCGATATTCATCCCCTTTTCCACGCTCTCCAGTAAAAAAGAGCCCGCTCTGTTGCCCACGGCCAGGAAGGCGCTGACAGGCGTCAGGCAGTCGGCCCGCAGCCGCCGGAATAAAGGAATATATTTATACCCCCGGGCGGCCAACCTTTGGTATTCACCGGGATCCGGGTATTGGGAAGATGGGTTTTTCTCTGCTGGTATATGCAGATGGGCGGGGTGATGAAAAAAAAGGTCATGGGGTTTCTTTGTCATCCCTTTCTCCTTTCCGGGAGAAGGACAACCGGAAGGGTACAAAAAACCGGACCTCCGCGGGTCCGGCTCTTATCTTGCCTTACGCATACGCGTGCACCCTCGGCTCGTCTTTGCTCCGCTAAACTGAATTTCTCTCAACTCGACCGGCATCAGCCGGTCCTCTACTCTTGTGTTTGTGCCAAAATAGGTTGGTATAATATTAGCACATCCTTTCGGCCGGAGTCAATCATTTTTTTCAAAAATTTTCTGCTTATGATATAATATTAAAAAAAACATGTGGGGGAAGAGAATTGAGTAACAAACAGAGTGTGGAGAAGATGGAACAGCTGATTGCAGAGAAAAAGAAAAAAAGCGCCGAACAGGGCTTCTGGAAGAAAAAGAAGCGGGAAGCAAATCATCCGGCCCGGAAAAAATAGACTCTTTTCATCTCTTTCGCCAACAAGCTAAAAAAAGCCGGAAGCAAAGGCTGGTCCCAACCTGAAGAAAAGCCTTGCAGTCAATAGCGGTCTAGCCCGCTATGAAGAAAAGCCTTGCAGTCAATAGCGGTCTATGGTATACTAAAAAACAATGCCGGACTTAAGATCCCTTGTTGGAGGTGTATGAATTGGCCCTTCGTTGTGAAATATGCGGTAAAGAACGGCAAACCGGCCACCGCGTCAGCCATTCCAATATCAAAACCAACCGCAGTTGGATGCCGAATATCCGGAAACTCCGGGCAAAAATTAACGGGACCAGTAAAACCATTAAGATCTGCACCCGTTGCCTGCGGGCGGGAAAAGTGGAACGGGCCGTATAATACCGGCGCAAAAAAAGACCCAAGTGGGGTCTTTTTTCGTTTGCCTTGCTTTTCCCGTTGCAACAGAGCCCCAAACCAATGAGAATCAGGAAATAGAAGAAAACAAAGAATCAAAGGAGAACCAGGGAAAACAAGGAGGAACAAAAAGAATTAATGAAAATAAAGGAAAGCGACGAACGAAAGGCGGAGGTGGGCCATGAGCGAAACAGTACTGATTACCGGGGCTGGCAGAGGAGTCGGGCTGGCCTTGACAAAAGAGTTTCTTGCCGCCGGATACCGGGTCTTTGCCGGGGTCCGCAAGACTTGCCACCTGCTTGAAAAAGTCAAAGAGCAATACCCGGCAGCCCTTTCCCTTATCCCTCTAGATGTCACGGAAATGGCGTCGGTACGGGCGGCGGCGGCAAAAGTCGCCGCGGAAACCCCGGCTCTGGAGACCCTCATCAATAATGCCGGGGTTTATCTTGGGGATAAAACCCGGACTTTGGAAGAACTGGACCTGGAAGACAACCACCTGCAGCAGACCATGGAGGTTAACGCCTTCGGCCCCCTCCGTGTTGTCCAGCAGTTTCTTCCCCTGCTGGCCGCAGGCGGGAAAAGAATAATCGTCAACATCTCTTCCGAGGCCGGAAGTATCGGCGATTGCTGGCGGAGACAGGAGTACGCCTATACCATGTCAAAAGCGGCGCTCAACATGCAAACCCGCATTCTCCATAATTATCTCAGTCCCCGGGGTTTCAAAATCAAAGCAATCCATCCCGGATGGGTCCGGACGGATATGGGTGGAAAGGAAGCCGACCTCGACCCCGCAACTTCGGCGGGAGGGATCTTTAATGTAATCCAAAGGGTTGCAGCGGGGGAACTGGCCACAAAAGAAGGCGGGGAAGGAATCTTCCTTGATTACCAGGGGAAAATCTTGCGGTGGTGAGGACAAATGAGAAAACCGGTACGGGTCTTGATCTTTTTAGGCGGCGGTTGGCATGATTTTAACGGTTTTGCCGGAGCAATGCGCTCATTGCTTACCCCCCAGAATTTTACCGTTGACGTCAGCTTTGACCCGGATTCCCTGCTCCGGTTGGCGGAAATGGATTACCGGGTGGTAATAAACTATACCAGTTTTCTCCGGCCGGAAGAGGAAACACCTGTGACCGGAGGGAGAAGTTTGACAGAAAATCAGGTAACAGCCTTATCCAAGTGGGTTCAAAACGGCGGCGGTCTCCTGGCGGCCCATTCCGCCACAGTTATTGGCGAGTCTCCAGCAGAACTCCGCCGCTTGCTCGGCGGGTCCTTTCTCTCCCATCCGGATCCCTTTGCCTTCACCGTCTACCCCCTTCCGGAAAAACACCCCATAACCGACGGGTTAAAGGCTTTCACCGTTTACGATGAGTTTTATATTGAGGAATACGACCCCGCCGTCCGCCTACATATGGTGGCCGTTGACCGCGGTACGGCTTACCCCATGGTTTGGAGCAGGACCGAGAACAAAGGAAAAATCGTCCATGTCGCCCTGGGCCATGATGAAAAGATCTGGAACCATCCATCCTACCGCCGGTTGATGCTCCAAAGCGTCTCCTGGTTGGCCGGGCGTGAACTTTAGTCACGTCGCCGCCTGACACCGTTCCCGGCTTAATCCGGCTTCCCTGCTGTACCCTGCGGCAGGTTTAATACGGGCGGCCCGCCAAAATAGACCTGGGGGACTTCGCCCATAATTACCGCCTCCGCCAGTGGAACTTCTGTCCTGACTTCTGCGTTTGCAAAGGTAAGGGGGATTACTATCCTGACCCTTGTCTTTATCTCCAGGTAGATTTTATGCCTGGTTTGGTTGATTCCGGCCTGTTCAAAACGGTCAAAGACCCGGCTTTCCACGGCGCCGGCGGGAATAATCTCTATGGGAATATCAGGGCCTCTACCGGCCATGACCTGGCTGCCCAGCAATTGCCCGAGGGGGATATGGATCCGGGTCCGGCTTACTGCTTGCAATTCCTTTTGCACGGCGATGGTGGCTTCGGAAGCCAGGCGGTTAATATCGCCGGTATTGGGCTGCATCAAGACCACCCGCCCGCGGTTGTCGACTTTCACCGTAATCAGGTCCTCATAGCGGATATGCGGGACCACCTGCTCACGAACGGCCTTGTTAATGGATTGCGTTGCGATCTGTACCGCCCTGGCTTGGGAGATCTCACGAAGGGCAGGGCGCAGCCGGTGCTCGGCATAGAAAAACCCGGCCAGGATTAGAAGAGGGATAAAAATTATCCTTTTTTTTAGGGGGAATTTTCGTCCCGGCAGAGAAGTATTTCTTCTAGAGAAACGTCTTTTCTTTCCGAGGCCAACCCGCATAAGATCCACCTCTGTACTATATCTATTACCACAGCGGGCTTTAAGAACCTACTCCTTTCCCGCTGGTTTTATGTTATAATTAAGTGATCAAAACGCACGACGAAGCGCACCTACTACACTTGACACACGAGGCATTCCTTACGTCAGAGGAGGGAAAGAATGGCACGTCGTACCGGTTTCTTCAATCTACCCTGGACCTTTGTGGCGATAATCGTCTTTGCCGGCCTGCTCACCGGCACACTGGCAGGAATCATCCTCAGCGCCCGCATTCCCGATCCTCCCGAACCCAAGGCCGCTACAATCATCTATGACATCAACGGCAACGAAGTAACCCGGCTCTTTCAGGAACACCGGATACCGGTCAATCTGGACCAGATTCCGCAGTTAATGAAGGATGCCATTATTGCCGTGGAAGACCACGAGTTTTATCAGCACCGGGGGATCAATATCCGCGCCATGTTCCGGGCCCTTTTGGCGAATATAAAAGCAAGAAGCGTGAAGGAAGGCGCTAGTACCATTACCCAGCAGCTGGCCAGAAACGCACTGCTTACCCACCAAAGAACCATGAAGCGAAAGATCAAAGAGATTTTAATCGCCATCAATCTGGAACGACGTTTAACTAAAGATGAGATCCTCGAGCGCTATCTTAACGAAATCTACTTCGGCCACGGCGCCCATGGGGTTGAAGCAGCAGCCCAGCGCTATTTTGGCAAGCACATTTGGGAACTTGAACTGCACCAATTTGCGCTTTTGGCTGCAATACCCGCGGGGCCAAGCCGTTATTCACCGTACTTTGACCCCGAACGGACACTGGAACGCCGCGCCTGGGTACTCAACCGCATGGTGGTAACGGGTATTATCACCGAAAAACAGGCGGAAGCGGCGAATAAGGAGTCTTTGGATGTGGTGGCGCAGACTTCGTTTAAGCGCCAAGCCCCCTATTTTGTTGATTATATTATTCAGGAACTCACCCAAAAACACGGATTTGCAGAGGAAACCCTTTATACAGAGGGTTATAAGATCTATACCACTTTGGACCTGGAAGTACAGACAAAGGCCGAAGAGGTACTGGCCAAGCGGTTGCCCGAGGGCAAAGAGGATGAAAACGAGATTATCCAACCCCAGGCTGCAGTGGTGGCTATGGACCCGGGCAATGGGCAGATCCGCGCGATGATCGGCGGCCGGGATTTCCAAAATACGCAGCTAAACCGGGCAGTTCGTGCCCATCGCCAACCCGGTTCCGCGATTAAACCCTTTGTCTATACAACAGCTATTGACAGCGGCCTCTTCACCCCGGCCACTGTCTTAGTGGACGAACCGGTTGAATACGTCATGGAACCGGTAGAAGGCGGCGAACACGAGGAACCATGGATCTGGAAACCCCGCAACTATAATGACACCTTCCGGGGGCCGATGCGCCTCCGGGAAGCCCTGGAAGACTCCATTAACATCATCGCCATTAAAGTGGTGGAAGAGTTGGGTCCGGCGAAGGTGGTCAATTATGCGCGAAAAATGGGCCTCACCAGCCTGGTCACTTCCGGCGCCATTAATGATCTTAACTTTTCTTCCCTGGCCTTGGGCGGTCTCGTCAAAGGGGTAACCCCGCTGGAACTGACGGCGGCTTTTACCCCCCTGGCCAACCGGGGCGTCTATTCGGAACCGATCGCCATTTTGCGGGTGACGAATAATGAAGGCCTGACCATTTTGGAGAACAATTCCCGGCGTAAAGTGGTCTTGAGCGAATCTACCGCCTATTTAATGACGGATCTTTTGAAGGGTGTCATTGAAGAAGGTACCGGCTGGCGGGCACGGCTGGGACGTCCTGCGGCTGGGAAGACCGGAACGTCTAATGATAATACCAACGCCTGGTTTGTGGGATACACCCCGGAACTCCTTGCCACTGTCTGGATTGGCAATGACCGGCAGACCGACCCGCTGATTGTTGAGGGCGGTACCCGCCTCTCCAGTGCCCACGCAGCGCAGATCTGGGGGGAATTCATGCGGCAGGCTTTGGCGGATAAACCGGTCACCGATTTTACACCGCCGCCGGAAGTCACTTTTGGGGTGGAAATCTGCGCCGAATCGGGCTTTTTGGCCAGTCCCTATTGCCGGGAAATAATCCCCGAGACCTTTAAGAGCGGTACCGAACCGCAAGAAGTCTGTCCTCTCCATACCATGCCGGATCTGCCCAGTATCACTTCGCTCCAAATTTGCCTGGACTCCGGTCAACTGGCAACAGAGCATTGTCCTCCGGAACGGGTGGTTTACAAGAATTACTGGGTTTCAACGGGCATGGAGATCTGGGACGGCACCCCCATGCCGCAGGAAAAATGCGGGATTCACGGTAAGGAAGAGCAAATGGTAGTGAAGATCTGTACGGAATCCGGATTGCTGGCCACGCCTTTCTGTCCACCGGAAAAGGTGATCACCCAAACTTTTATTAAGGGCGAGGAACCAACCTTCTCATGTAACCTGCACCTGCCCTTCAGGATGCACAGAAGGCAATGATAAGATAGGGAATGGGATACCTCATTCCTAAAAGCTCAATAAAAAATCCGGTCGGGCAACTCCCGGCCGGGTTTTTTCTTTACAAAGCATTCCACGGTTCCGCTATTACGTTTCGTTCCTCATCCCGGAGAGTGGTACGGACGGCAGGGGTAGTAACTGTCCGGTACCACTGGTTAAAAAAGAATTTTCTGTTTTCTAACCCAGATACTTTCCAATAAACCGATGAAAATAATGTTGACCGTCATCGCGCTTCCCCCGTAACTGATAAACGGTAGGGGGATTCCGGTCACCGGCATGATCCGCATATTCATCCCGATATTCTCCAGCACATGAACGAGGAAAACAGCCATGATCCCAACCGCAACCAGAGTACCGTATTTCTCTTTGGCCAGCTGGGCAATGCGCAGGCTGCGCCAGATGAGAAAGAAGTAGAACCCCAAGAGGATGAACGCGCCAAAGAAACCCCATTCTTCACAAAAAACCCCGAAAATGAAATCCGTATGCTTTTCCGGTAAAAAGCCCAGTTGCCCCTGGGTATTCTGGAAGAGTCCCTTACCAAAAAACCGGCCTGAACCTACAGCGATCACGGCCTGGCGAACGCTCCATCCGCCTCCCGCCGGGTCGCGATCGGGATCAATAAAAACAAGCAGCCGGTTGATTTGGTAATCCTTAATCGGGAGCGGCGCCCCAAAGACGTAGTGGGCAACAACCATCGCCGCTACCAAGATCAATATGACCGCCAGGATCCAAATGAAGTAGCGAATTTTGAGCCCGGCCATATACAACATAACAAAGAAGAAAAAAACAAAAACCATCGCCGTCCCGAAATCCGGCTGTAACAAAATAAGGGCCAACGGCGGCAGGAGATGCAAAAACGCCAGGCCTAGTCCTTTAAAGGTATTTATATCTTTCTCCGACAAGAGTCTGGCAAGGGTCAAAATCAGAAATAACTTGGACAACTCTGCCGGTTGTAAGGAAAAAACCCCAAAGCTGAGCCAGGCCTTGGCGCCGCTGACTTGCGAGCCAAAAAATAAGACCAGAGCCAAAAGGGCCAAATTGACCAGGTAAATCAAATGAGCGGCCAGGTCCGAAAGGCGGTAATCAAAGAAAACCACAAAGACCATACCCAAAAGGCCAAGGAAAACCGAGGCCAGCTGTTTTTTTACAAAAAAGTAGGGATCACCATAATCCAGGGCAATATTGGACCGGGTGGCGCTGTAAACCGTCAACAACCCCATGGTAACGAGGAACAAGACTACAAGTAAAAGTTGATAATCAAGATTACGCAAGAGCCGGCGATCCCACAATTTTCACCACTCCGTAAAATGCATAAGATTTATGGCGCGCACGCACCCACTAATGGATAAAACAATAAGCAGTGCTATTCCGCTGGTGTCTCTTCCACCGGGGCTTCTCCAACCGGGGATTCGTTCACCGGGGTTTCTTCTGCCGAGGACTCGTTCACCGGAACTTCTTCTCCCGGGGTTTTCTCCACCGGGGCTTCGTCCACCGGAGCTTTCTTCTCTACCGGAGTTTTCTCCACCGGGACCTTCTTCTCTACCGGCGCTTTCTTCTCTTCCGGGGCTTTCTTCTCCACCGGCGCTTTCTTCTCTACCGGAGCTTTCTTCTCCACCGGCGCTTTCTTCTCTTCCGGAGCTTTCTTCTCTTCCGGGGCTTTTTCCACCGGGACCTTCTTCTCTTCCGGGGTTTTCTTCTCTTCCGGGGCTTTTTCCACCGGGACCTTCTTCTCTACCGGGGCTTTCTTCTCTTCCGGGGCTTTTTCCACCGGGGCTTCGTCTGTCAGCAGTTCCCGCTTGGGAGCAGCCCGGCGTTTCAGCCCAAAATATGCTTCATACAAACGGCGTGCCACCGGCGCCGCACCCAATGAACCGGAACCGCCCTCTTCCACCGCCACCAGGATAACGAGTTCCGGTTGGTCGGCCGGGGCGTAACTGGCAAAAAAGGCAAAATCCTCTTTCCCGTGAATCTGTGCTGTTCCTGTTTTTCCCGCCACTGGAAAACGGTCAAGCGGGAAACCCCAAAATGCACCCCTCGCCGTACCCATGCTGACCGCTTTCTCCAGGCCTTCACGGACCAGTTCCAGAGTAGATGGTTTCAGATGAATCTCCCTGGTGACTTCAGGTGAAAACTCTTTGACCACCCGCCCGTCAACGGTTTCAATCCTCTGCACCACCCACGGCCGGTAGTGTTTTCCGCCATTGGCAATTACCATAAAGGCTTGGGCCAGTTGTAATGGGGTCACCTGAATGAACCCCTGCCCCACCGAAAGGTGGACCGTTTCAATGGGATACCACCGGGGATCCCGCGTTTTCCGCTTGTAATCAGGGTCGCCAACCAGCCCGCCGATCTCCAGGGGATGAAGCTCCAAACCGGTAGAAGAACCGAAACCCAAAAGCCGTGCGTACTTGGCAATCCCTTCCGGCCCGACCTCCCTGGAGAGTTCCGCCAGGACCATATTGCAGGAATAAGCCAATCCTTCCACCAGGTTCAAAACCCCATGACCCTCTTGTTTCCAGCATTTGAAGAGGGTTCCATGCACGCGGTCCATACCTGTACAGATAAAATTCTGGTTGGGCCCAGTCACCCCTTCTTCCAACGCGGCAATGACGGTAACCGGCTTAAATGTCGAACCCGGCATGTATCCCTCCCTGGTCACCCTATTGGTAAAAGGCCGCAACGGGTCTTGAAAAAGCCCTGCCAAGACCTCCTGGTCTGTCACGCCCACAAAGATATTCGGATCGAACCGCGGGTAACTGACCATGGCCAAAATCGCGCCGGACCGGGGGTCCATCGCCAACACTACCCCGGATCTGGCCGACGTATATTCCGTATTCTCTCTTAGCCAAACCAGATGTTCGCTCAAGGCTTTTTCTGCTTCCAACTGCAATTCCAGATCGAGCGTCAGGCGGAGGTTCTGTCCGGGGGCAAACCCGATCTCCTCCAACACCTGCAGGTGCTGGCCCACACTGTCAACCTGCAAAATCCGGAAGCCGTCGGTTCCCCGCAAATAGGTTTCGTATGTCTTCTCCAACCCCATCTTGCCGATGAGATCGCCCAACCGGTAACCCAAACCACGCATTTTTGCCAATTCTTCCTGGTTGATCTCGCCAATATGCCCAAACAGGTGCGCCGCCACTTCGCCCAAGGGATAACTGCGGACAGGGTACTTCTCCACCGTCACCCCGGGAAAATCCAGTCGCGCCTCGAGAACACGGCCAATCACTTCCGGGCTGACATCATGTTTTACCGGAACATACTGCTCACGCTCGCTACTTCTTAGCTTTTCAAACCTCCCGGTGAGTTCTTCTGCGGGGATCTCCAGGAGATTACTGAGAAATGCCAGGGCCTCCGGGTTCTTGAGGAGATCATTAGGAACCACGGAAACTGCATGCGAAAACCTATTGGAAACCAGCAGCTCGCCGTGACGGTCATAGATATTGCCGCGCGGAGCGGCGATCCGGATCTGACGGCCAAAATTTCCTAAAGACTCCGCGTAGTGTTTCTCCCCGTGCACAATTTGGAGATACCAGAGACGGGCAAGCAATACAGCAAAGACCAGAATAATCAAGATAAAAAAGAACTTGAATCTCCGCTCCAAGCTGCGCAAGACCTGTTCCTTCAAGCCTCATATCCTCCCCTTGCCCTGTAGGTTCAGACGGTGCAAGAAAATGAAATAGACCGGGACGGCCAGTAAGAGATGGTATAAGGTGAGCGGCAAAATGGTGGTAAAAAGATAGTTAAAAAACCTTCCCTGCCAGCCGAAGGCGGTCAGAAAAATAAAAGCGGTAATCTCCCCGGCCAGGGTGGCAACGGCGGAAACTGCTAACGGAATAAGCATATTATCTTTGAAGACCGTTTTCCCCATATAACCGGCGCCGTATCCAAGCAAGGCCTTGGTCAGGACATTGATACCCAAAATACCGCCTCCTGCCAGATCCAGCAAAAATCCACCGGCCAGCCCAAGGTAGAGTCCGGGTAAAGGCCCGTAAAACAGGCCAAAGCAGACGGTCACGATCAAAATAAGGTCGGGTATTACGCCGAACAGGTTAATACGGGCAAAGATTGTTGATTGCAGAACTATGGACGCAAGTAAAACCCCGGCAATAGAGAGCCACCGCCGCATCTTCTTCTCCCTTCCCGGAATAGGCGGCGAACCCGCCGCATCCCCATATCCCCTTCCCGGACCAGGCGGCGACCCGCCGCATTCTTATATCCCCTTCCCGGACCAGGCGGCGGGAACACGCCGCATTCTTTTCTCCGGACCTTAACTGGTTAAAAAAACACTACTGCTCTTTGACGACAAAAACATACTCCAGCCGGCTAAAATTCACCGCCGGTTTCATCAAAGCCTCGCGGGTAAAAACATCATCGTGGTCACGGACCTCCTGCACCACTCCAACCAAGAGATTCCTTGGAAAATACAGACTGGCGCCGGAGGTCAAAATCCTGTCCCCTACTTGAAGATCCACGTCAAGGTCGGAAGGTCTGACCAGGCAATAGCCTTTTCGTCCGGTGCTGTACCCGTAGATGTACACCAGATCGCGGGTGCGCTCAATAACCCCGCTCATACTGTTTCCGTCCCGGGAATCCGTAAGCAGAACTACCTCGGAAAAATTCGGTCCTATCCTGAATAGGCGGCCCACTACCCCTTCCTTGCTGATCACCGGCATATTCCTGGCCAAACCGTCCTTCTCACCTTTATCAATAATCAGCGTCTCCATCCACGGGCTTGGACTACGGCCAATCACTTCTGCAGGCAATAATTGCAACTCTGTTCCAGTCCGGAAGCCGACCGCTTCGCGGAGGCGGTTGTTTTCCGCTTTCAGCTCCTCCAATTGGGCAACTCTTAGCTCAAACCGGACCAATTCTTCCCGTAGTTCATAGTTTTCCCGGTGTAGACGGGCAAGACTGCCAATGGTCTCCCAGGTATCCACCACAAAGTCGACCACGGCATTTGTCGCTTTTTGCAGGGGAAAAAGGATCAACCTTACCACATACTCAGCCCAGGTAAGTTCGGTTCTCTCCTGGGAGGTATAAAAGATTGACCAGGTGATAAAGAGGAAACCAACCACTAAGAGGATAATAAGTGCCTTTTTTTGGGTGAAAGGTTGCAGCAATATTATCCCGCCTCTTCTCAACTGACCTTCCGTTTAGAGATTAAAGCACCGCTAAACAGATCCAATGTTTCCAAAGCCAAACCCGTTCCTCTTACGACACAGGTTTCGGGGTCCTCCGCCAAACGGACGGGCATCCCTGTCTCCTCCTGCAGCCGCTGGTCCAGCCCGCGGAGAAGAGCGCCGCCGCCCGTCATGACAACCCCCCGTTCTAAAACATCCGCCGCAAGCTCCGGCGGTGTTCTCTCCAAAGTCATGCGTACCGCTTCAACTATGGTCTCAACGGTTTCCGCCAGTGCTCCGGTGATCTCCCGGGAAGAAACCTTAACCACCTTAGGCAGGCCGGTAACCAGGTCCCGCCCTTTTACGTCGGCAAACTCTTCCTGGGGCAGATGACAAGCGGACCCGATTCTTATCTTAATCTTCTCCGCCGTCTGCTCCCCGATCATCAGGTTGTACTGTTTCTTAACATACTGGCTGATCGCTTCATTCATCTCGTCGCCGCCCACCCTTATGGACCGGCTGGTGACGATCCCGCCCAGGGAGACAACGGCTACTTCAGTTGTGCCGCCGCCAATGTCCACAATCAGATTGCCACCCGCTTCCCGCACCGGAAGCCCGGCGCCCACAGCCGCCGCCATAGGTTCTTCCAGTAAAAAAATCTCACCGGCCCCGGCTTCACGGCTGGCATCAATGACCGCTCTTTTTTCCACCCCGGTAACTCCGGAAGGGATCCCTATTACGACACGGGGAGCAAGCAGGCCGGCGTGGCGGATTGTCTTACTTATAAAATGCCTCAACATCTTTTCAGTGATGTCAAAATCAGCAATCACTCCGTCTTTCATCGGCCGGACAGCGACAATGCCTGCAGGCGTCCTTCCCAGCATGGCCTTGGCCTCACTGCCGGCGGCGATGATCTCATCTTTGTTGTGGCCAAAGGCGATGACTGACGGTTCTTGCAAGACAATCCCCTGGCCTTTTACATAAACAAGCGTTGTTGTGGTGCCGAGATCAATACCCACATCCCGGACAAAACGGCGTAAAAGCAGACTAAGCATTAACTATTCCCCCCGGTTTGCGCATGCCCAAAAAAGCACGCGTCAATTGTTTTGATTAGTTCTTCAGCAGTTGGAGTCGAGATCTTACCACGTTTGCCGGGGCTTTTGCACCCTCCCTTTGACTATTTCGCGGACAGTCTACCATAATCCTTCTTCACGCAGGCTGATATATTTATTGCCACCAATGATGATATGGTCAAGAATAGGAATCCCTAACAATTCTCCGGATTCTTTCAACCTTCTGGTAATATTAAGATCTTCATTGCTGGGGTAAGGCTCACCGCTGGGGTGGTTGTGAACCAGGATCAGAGAAGCGCTGCTGTTCTTAATTGCGGTCCGGAAAACCTCTCTGGGATGAACAAGGGATGAATCGAGGGTTCCCACACTAATCGTTTCAATAGCGAGAACCCGGTTTTTGGTGTTAAGGTGGATCACTAAAAAATGCTCTTGCTTTAGAAAACGTAATCTGGGCATGACCAGTTCCGCTACTTTTCCGGGTGAACTCACCCGTCCTTGTTGCAAAACTTCGGAAACCTGCAGCCGGCGTCCCAGCTCAAAGGCGGCCAGAACTTGAACGGCTTTACTCTGTCCCATCCCCTTAATCTGGGACAACTCTCCGATTCCCGCCGCTGCGATCTCATCTAAGGTTTGAAACTGAGCAAGAATGGTGGTTGCCAGATCAAGGGCAGAAAGACCGGCTACGCCCGTTCGCAAGAGGATGGCTAAAAGTTCGGCGTTGGAAAGGCTCTGTGCCCCGTATTTTTCCAAACGCTCCCGTGGCCGTTCCTCAGCGGGCAGGTCTTTTATGCCCTTCCTGGGCATAACTGCTCACCTCCAAAACCTCAAGGCCAAATTCTTTTAACATCAGAGTTAATTTGGCTAAAGGAAGCCCGACAACATTAAAGAAACACCCCTCAATCCGCTCAACCAAAACAGCGCCCAAACCTTGGATCCCGTACGCCCCAGCCTTATCCATCGGCTCCCCGGACCGGATATAGCGGTCAATCTCTTCTCCGGAAAGGGAATGGAATTTTACCCGGGTCCGCTCATAATCCAGAAGGCTCTTTTTCTCCGCCGCTCTGACCAGAGCGATACCGGTATACACCTCGTGCCACTGCCCGGAGAGGCTGGATAACATCTCCCGGGCGTCCTCTTCATCACGGGGTTTGCCCAAGATTTGTTCTCCTGTCACCACGATGGTATCGGCCGCTATGACCAGGGCGTCCGGGTGTAAATCCGCGATTTCTCCGGCTTTCCCGGCGGCAAATGCCATCGCTTCTTCCCCAGGCGAACACGGCTTCTCCGGTGAGTTTAGCTTGCCCAGCAAACCCTGCTCGCCAGGCAATTCCCTGTTCTTCTCCTCCGCTGTACTCACCAGGATTTCAAAATCCAAGCCCAGCATGCGCAGGAGTTCGCGGCGCCGGGGCGAGGCGGAAGCCAGGATCAATTTACAAGACACGCCCATAACCTCCGGTACACGCGCGTGGAACCAGCAGGCCATGCCATGATCGTACTGCCGGTAACCGGTTAATTGCCGCCGGAACGCGCGCGTGAATCATCAACCGCCGGAAACCGCCGAAGTAGCCGGATCTTCGGCAACGGCGCCCCGGATTATCTTTACCGGGCACTTGGCGATGCAACGTCCGCACCGGTTGCATTTTTCTGGATCGATGACTACCAGATTGTTTTCGAGGGTAATAGCCCCCTGATCACATTGTTTGACACAAATACCGCAACCTATACATCCGGTCTGGCAAATTTTTCTGACGACACCGCCCTTTTCTGTGTTCCGGCAGTAAACGGTGACCGGGTCTCCGGCTGGCAGCAGGGCTATCAAATCGCGGGGGCAGACGGATACACACTGGCCGCAGCCGGTGCATTTTTCCTCGTCCACCACAGCAAGACCGTTCTCATTAATGGAGATGGCGGAAAAGGGACAGGCCTCGACACAACTGCCCAGGCCCAGGCAACCATATTCGCAGGCTTTCGGGCCGCCTGCCAGTTGGTGCGCGGCATAGCAGTCTTTGCTTCCCACATAGGCAAAGCGCTCTTTGGCCTCTTTTTTCCCGCCAATGCACCGGACCTTAGCTACTTGCCGTTCGCAGGCGAGGGCCTCCACCCCTATCACTTCGGCAATAACTGAACAATCCGTAGTTACCGGACAAGCGTTCACCGGTGCGGAGCCTTGGACAATGGCTTCCGCCAGCCCCCGGCAACCCGGGTAGCCACAGGCGCCGCAGTTGGCCCCGGGGAGTAACCCTTCAATCTCATCAATACGCGGATCCGACTCCACCGCCAGTTTACGGGAGGCTACCGCAAGCCCGATGCCGAAAAGAACCCCCAAACCGGTTAAGAGAAGAACCGCGATAATCACGTTAGTCATCGTGAACCCTCCTCGTCGCTCGTCGTTCGTCACTCGTCGCTAGACTCGTTGCTCGTCGCTCGCTTACAACCCCAACAACGCCTGCAGGCGAAAACCGCTGAAGCCTAGAAAGGCAATGGAAATCAGGCCGGCAAGGATCAGGGCAATGGGGAACCCCTCCATCGCCTTGGGGAGCGGGGCGAATTCCAGCCGTTCCCGCAGCCCGGCAAAGAGAATAATGGCAAGGGTAAAGCCAACCCCCCCGGAAAACCCGTTTACCGTAGCCTGAATGAAGCTGTAGCCTTCACTTGGATCTATATTGATGATGGCAACACCCAGCACCGCACAATTTGTGGTGATCAGGGGCAAATAAATCCCCAAAGCCTGGTATAATCCGGGGCTGTATTTCCGCAAAATCATTTCGACAAATTGCACCAGCACCGCAATGACCAGGATGAAAGTAATCGTATCTAGATATTCCAGATCAAAAAGGACCAGCAGTTTATAGACTCCGTAGGTGATGGCGGAGGCCATGGTCATGACAAAGGTGACGGCTAAGCCCATCCCCACCGCGGTTTCCAACTTCTTGGAGACACCAAGGAAGGGGCAGATCCCCAAAAACCGTGCAAGGACGAAATTATTAATGAAAATGGCGCCGAAAGATATGAGCAGGAGATCGGTCATGGTCACTCTCCCCCTTTCTTGGTGTGGGCCCGGGCAGCAGTTAATTTGGCGGCCAGCTTATTAATTCCCGCCAGCAACAAACCCAAGGTAATAAAGGCGCCGGGCGCCATGACAAATATTTTCGCCCGGTTTCCTTCGGAAATAAGTCCCAAGCCGGGAAACCCAAAATCCTTGGCAACCAGGAACGTTCCCTCACCCAACGGTTCCCGGATGGCGCTGAGCAGGAGCAGACCTAAAGTGAACCCCAGCCCCATGCCCAGTCCGTCCATGAAAGAACGGCCGACGCTGTTTTTGGAGGCAAAGGCCTCCGCCCGGCCGAGGATGATACAGTTCACCACAATCAGGGGGATAAAAATCCCTAAAACCTTGTGCAACCCGGGGGCACTGGCGGCCATTACCTTGTCAACGATGGTAACAAAGGTGGCTACCACCACGATATAACAAGGAATCCGTACCTCATCGGGAATAACATTCCGCAGCAAAGAAATGATCACATTGGAGCAGACCAGTACAAAAGTGGCGGCTAAGCCCATTCCCAGGGCGTTTGCCACCGCGGTGCTGATCGCCAGAGTCGGGCACATCCCCAGTACCAGTCGGAAAATGGGGTTCTCCCGGAAAATCCCGTTCGTAAAGACCTGCCACCGTTTCATTCTTCTCCGTCACCCCTCTCTGCCTCTGCCTCATCCCCCGGTCCGCCGGGCGTAGAGGTGAAAAAACTCTCTGCTACTGCCAGGGCCTGGTTGATCCCTCTTATCACCGCCCGGGAAGAGATGGTAGCGTTGGTGATGGCTTCCACCTTTCCCCCGTCTTGTTTCAAAGCCGGAGGTTTTCCCAATCCGCCTTCCCGGATCGCTTCTTGCTGCAAAAACCCATCCTCTGTAATCTTTGATCCCAAGCCGGAGGTTTCCGAGTGGCTAAGCACCTTGATCCCAGCCACTTTTCCCTGGGCAGCAATACCCACCATCATAGTAACTTTACCGCCATACCCCCGTGGCTCTACCTTTACCACCACACCGGCGGGTTCATTATTGTCGAAGCCGTGATAGACCTCGCTCACATCCCCACCGGCGCCGGCAGGCAAAGACTCCTCCTTCTGGAAATCGCCGGCCCCGGGTAGGCAGAGAGCCAGGGCTTCATTGGTGGCCTGGCGTTCCAGTTCTTTAATCCTGGGTTCGGTGAAGTGGTTGACTATAGCCAGGATCCCGCCGGAAATTGCGGCGATCAAGGTCAACACCAACACCAGACGCAATTGCTCATTGGCTATTTTAGCCATTTGCCCGCACCTCCCCAAATCGTTTGGGAATTGTCGCTTTCTCCAGCAAAGGCGCGGCCGCATTCATCAGCAGGATGGCATAGGTCACGCCTTCGGGATACCCGCCGTAAATCCGGATTAAAAAGGTCAATACCCCGCAGCCCAGGCCAAAAAAGAAGCGTCCGCCCGAAGTCACCGGGGTAGTCACATAATCGGTGGCCATAAAGAAAGCCCCGAGCAGCACCCCGCCGCTTAACAGGTGGAAGACGGGGTCCTGTCCGGACAAAACAGCCAAGGCCGCCAGTGTCCCCAGGTAACCCAGGGGTATTCGCCAGTCGATAACCTGGAACGCCAGCAAGAAAACGGCGCCGACCAAAAGGGCCAAAGCAGAGGTCTCCCCGATCGAACCGGCGATATTCCCCATGAATAACTGGGAATAAGGAACCGAGACCCCATGTTGGGCGAAAAACCCTTTCCTGGCCAACTCCAGCATGGTGGCGCTGGCAACAGCGTCCGCACTCTTGCCCGCCCAGAGAAGGGATCCGGCCGGCCACTTCCAGGTCATCATCGGATTCGCCCACGAGGCCAGGAGAAATGCTCTCCCGGCTAAGGCGGGGTTAAAAAGGTTATGTCCTAATCCGCCAAAGACCTGTTTGCCAATGATAATGGCAAAAAACGCGCCAAACATCGTCATCCACCAGGGCAGTTCCGGGGGAAGACTCAAAGCCAGAAGCAGACCGGTAACAACGGCGCTCCCGTCACCAACAGTAATTCGGCGGCCCATAATCCGCTGGCAGAGAGCCTCGGCAAGAACTGCAGCAAAAATCGAAACGGCGATGACAACCAGCGCCGGACGGCCAAAAAAGAAGACCCCTACCGTTGCCGCAGGAATCAATGCCGTCACTACCGACCACATGATACCCGGGGTGCTGTTTCTCGACCGGATATGGGGCGCCGGTGAAACCGTCAGTTGCTTTGTCTCCATTACGGCAAACCTCCTTATCTTGTTTTTCTCTCTGCAACGGTGATTTTGCGTTTTACGTCCTTAATCCATTGCGTCAACGGGCGCTGGCTGGGACAAACATACGCGCACGAACCGCACTCCCGGCATTCCATGACCCCATACCTTTTTGCCTCTTCCAGCCGGTTCTTTTCCGCATAAAGCCC
>DUNX01000029.1 GCA_012839115.1 Bacillota bacterium | reverse complement strand
TTACCCCGCCTTTATAACCGGAAGGTGTTAAAGGCGCTCCGGGAATTTGATATGCTTGACCCGGGGGACCGGATCCTGGTGGGGTTTTCCGGGGGGAAAGACAGCGCCCTTCTCCTTTACGCCCTGGTGGTTTTGGCCCGTTACGGGGTGGTGGAGGGGGAGTTGGCCGCTATTACCATCGACCCGGGGATGGAACCCCTTGACCCGGGGCCGCTGGTAGAGTTCTGCCGTTTGCTCGGGGTCGAGCACCACTTGTTGAAAACAGAGATCGGGCGGGCAGTGGCCGGGTTTGACGACCCCTGCGCCCGCTGTTCGTACCTACGGCGGGGGATTATCTGCCGGTTTGCCAGAGAGCACGGTTTTAATAAAGTAGCCCTTGGCCACCACCATGACGATGCGGTGGAGACTTTTCTCATGAGCATCCTTTACTCCGGGCAGATCTGCACCTTTTTGCCCAAGACCCACCTGGACCGGACCGGTGTCACCGTGATCCGGCCCCTGGTGTATCTCCGGGAGCGGGAGGTAAAGAAGGCCGCATCTTTTGTGCCTTTTACCCCGGCAAAACCGGTTTGTTCCTTTGCGGGCGCCTCGTACCGGCAAAAAGTCAAGGAACTGTTGAGAGAGCTCACCCGGGAACGGCGCTGGGTCTATACAAATCTGGCCGCGGCAATGCGCGAGGGTAACCCCATCCAGCTTTGGCCGGCCAAGCGGTCGCCGGGTGTTTTCACTGCGGAACCGGAGGTTGACGGGTTTCCCGGTCCGGACTGAACCGTGGGCCTCTGCCGGGCTCCCGGTCCCGACTGAACGGTGGATTTACCGGGTGACGGGCGCGGGCGGCCGGAGGTGTTCTCCGGATGAGGGCAAAACATTCGCGCACGCGCGACCTTAGCTAGGGCTCCATCGTTTCACGTAGCTTTACGCAGACGGATTCGCGGGCGCGCGCGACCCCACCTCCTGGGTGGCGGCGGCTTCCGGCACACGCTGGGACCATTTGCCACAGCGGTCGCCGAAGTAGGCGACGATCTTGCCGCCGCGGCGCAAGACCGCCAGTTCGCAGTTGTTGGCACAGTCATGGCACCTTTCGCCGGTAGTGGAGATCTCCTCTTCGCAGAGGCTCCAGCCGACGAAGGCGGTGGGGCTGCCGGAGTTGACAAATTTCTCCCGGACCAGCAGGGCGGCGCCTAGGGCGCCCATGACGTCATAGTATTCAGGGGTAATCACCTCGTAGCCCAGGATTTTTTCGAAAGCCCGGCGAATGCCGAGGTTGGCGGCGACTCCGCCCTGGAAGATCACAGGCGGGAGGATCTCTTTGCCTTTCCCCACATTATTCAGGTAGTTTTTGACCAATGCCTCGCAAAGGCCGGCGGCGATATTCTTGAGCGGGTGGCCGATCTGTTGCTTGTGGATCATGTCCGATTCGGCAAATACAGCGCAGCGCCCGGCGATGGCCACCGGATCATCGGCGGTCAAGGCTAATTCGCTGAATTCCTCAATGCTTATCCCTAGCCTGGCCGCTTGCTGGTCAAGGAAAGAACCGGTACCAGCCGCGCAGATGGTGTTCATGGCAAAGTCAAGGGCGATCCCGTCCCGGATGATAATAACCTTCGAATCCTGGCCGCCGATTTCAATAACAGTCCGGACATCGGGCCGGTAATAAAGGGCGGCCACGGCGTGGGTGGTGATTTCGTTCTTGATCAGGTCGGCGCCGACCAGTAACCCGGCCAGCCGCCGGGCGCTGCCGGTTGTCGCCACTCCAGAGATTTCTTCTCCCCCGGCGGCTTCCTTCATCCTTACCAGGCCCTCCTGGACCGTCTGGAGCGGCCGGCCGCTGGTCCGCAGGTATATTCGATCGATGACGTTCCGGTCTTCGTCCAGTAAAACCAGGTTGGTACTGACTGAACCGACGTCAATGCCTAAAAAGAGCTTCGGCATACTTTTTGTCCTCCTCGACCTTGACGTTCGTAGAGTTTCCGGTTTTTAACCAGATCCACAAAGGCTTCGACCCGGGTTATCACACCGGTGCCGGAGGCATGCTCATCCAGGAGCAGGGAGAGGGTGGGGAACCGTTTTTCCCTGCCGATTTGGCGGATCAGTGACATGGCGGTCACTTCCGGCATACACCCGAAGGGGGCCAGGTGAATGAGGCCGTCATAGCCTTTGTTGAATGCTTCCATGGTATGGGCGACGGATTCCACAGCGTGCCCGCCGACAAAACGGGAAAGATAGGGGCGGGCCAGGTCCAGGTATTCTTTTTGCCAGTTGACCCGGAGCATACTGAGGAAGACCGCTTTTTTAAACCAGTCCCAGAAGAAGATGGTCCTGTCAACCTCGATCCCGGCCAGGCTCAGGTATTTTTCCAGGTGGAAGTTGACGCCCGGCTCCAGGACCATAAAGAACTCCCCTGTAATCATCAAGCGGAAGATCTCCTCCGGCTCTTCCCGGGGAAAGCTGTCAATCTTCGCCATGGTTTCCCGGACGATCCGGTCGACCCGGGCGGCGCCGGCGGCATTGTCGATCTTCCGCACAAAAGCCTCTTTTTCCTCCCACAGCTTCTGCCGCCATATGGCGTTTAGATGCGGAGCGAGGGCGAGGACCTTTTTATCGATTTTTTCTAGAGCTATCAGTTTTTTGTAGCCTATATAGAGGGCCCGCGGGAGGCGGCGCCAGGTCCCGTCCCCTAAAAAGCGGACAAAAATATCAATCACTTCCGACAGGTGTTCTTTGGGCGGTTCCAGGACGACGAACTCCAGGTCATAACCGAGGCTGTGGAGGATCTCCTTTTGGACTTCGCCATAGAGCCCAAAACGGCAAGGCCCGACCCCGCCAACCATGAAGATGACCTCCGGTTCCTGCGGCAGGATCTGCAGGTAACTGCCGACATTCACCTTCAGGGGCAGGCAGGCAAATTCCGGCGTGTGGCTGCTCCCCAGCATCAAGGTTTCCTTGGAAACCGGCGGGGGCATAATCACATCAAAGCCCAACTCCAGCATGATGCTTTTTATGGGAATAATCGCCGTGCCCAATTGGGCCACGGATGCTTTATACCGCGGCATTCTTTTTCCTCCAATGCAACAAGTCGATAAACGCCTCGACCCGGGTTTCCAGGCCCGCGCGGCCGGTATGCTCGTCCAGGGTCAGATTTAGCAGGGCCGGCGCTGCGTCCGTCCGGGCCATGTACTTCTCCAGCAGTTCACCGGTGATCGCATCCGGACCGCAGAGGCAGGCGGTGAGAAAGATGATCCCGTCCACCCGTTCGGCGGTGGAATAATGGAGCGCGGCTGCCAACAGTTCCTGGCCCAGGGGCCAGAATACCTCCTTGCCCTGGCTGGGCCAGAGTTTTTTCCGGGCGGAAGGGGGAATCGTCTCTTTGGTGTAGACCCCCACGTTTTTCGTGTGGAGCAGTGCAAGGATCTGCTGGTTCAAAGCTTCATCATAAACAAGGTAGGGATGGCCGAGAACGGCGATTTTTAGGCCGGAGGGGTGTTCCGGCTCTCCCGGTTCGGCTGCGTTTTCCCCGCCAAGGCGGGCGGCGGCTTCTGCCGGGTTATACCCGGCAACCCACAGTTGCTGAAAGGCGGCTTGTTGCCGGCAGGCTTCTCCCCAGGCCGCGCGGAACCGTTTTCTTTTTACCCCCGGCACGATGCTGGGAATCGCTTTCCACCAGGGGCCGGGTTGCAGTATCTCCTTTTCGTCCAGGTCGTGCCAGAACTCAATGGACCGGGGGAAACGGTGTTTTACTAAATCATGGATGGCTTTGAGCTTGGGGCAAAAATGCCCGCGCTTGCCCCAGCGGCCAAAGGCGGGGGAGAAGATCAGGTCGACACGGTTTTCCAGGTAAGCCAGATGGCCGTAATGGACCTTCACCGGCAGGCAAAATTCGTCGAGGGCCAATTCCAACCCTTGTTGAAGGATAGCCGGTGTGGTGGGAGGTGAAACCAGGCATTCAACCTCCAGTTCCCTCCATAATGAGGTCCAGAAGGGGTTATAGTAAAAGAAAAATAGTGAACGGGGAATACCGAGGAGCATAAGATTCCTCCTTATAAGACGCGATCTTCGACTTGGGGCTGACGGCTTCGAGGTAATCTTGCTTTAAGGACCTTATTCTCTGTTTCTTTTTCCGTACCGGCAAAGAAAATCCTGCCGGAAGAAAAATTTTTCCTTCCCGGCCTTCCCCTGTTCTTGCCTTGGCAGTAAAGACCGGGTAATATCTGGGGGTTTCTGGGAAAGGAATTTTTTCAACCGTGTCGAAATAATAATTTTTAATGCTAGTATTTTAAGATCAATCAGGGTTTTCTGCAGAAAAATTGGGCGGCGGAGAGATACTAACTTTAAATTACCTGGCTCTATAGACTGCGTGTCCCAGAGGGTACAACGGTTGCCTGCGGCAATGTTTGGGGTTTGGGGGTTTTGCGGGTTATCTTGGCTCTTATTGGCAGTAATTTCAACAAGGTATTTTGTACCTTAACAGAGTATACAGAGGTAGTAAGGTATGATTTTGGTTATTTTGGCGAAGCCTCTATTTTGAGGAAGGCATTTCCGGGGAACATATACTTAGATCTTCCGGGAGGTGGCGGTTGTGATTAACCGGCGGGTGGTTGTGATCATGCCAGATACCTTGCTCAAAGCTGTGGATGAGGTTTCTCAGGAGTACGGCAGTAGAAGCGCTTGTATTAGAGAGGCCTTAAAGTATTTATTGGAGAGGCGCCTTTTGGAAGAGAGACGGGAAAAAATGGCCGAAGGGTACCGGAAAATGGCAAGACTAAACCAGGAACTGGCTGAGGAAGGTCTGGCTGACGCTGCCGGCTGTATGGATGAATACCTGCAGATCCTGGTGAGTGGGGGAAAATAGTTGCAGGTTAAACGGGGAGATCTTTTTTTTGCCAATCTTAATCCGGTCATCGGCTCGGAACAGGGTGGGCTGCGACCGGTTTTGATCGTGCAAAATGACATCGGGAACAATTACAGCCCCACGACAATCGTGGCGGCTGTTACTTCCAGGATTAAACGGGCGAAATTACCTACCCATGTGGAGATTAAGAAGAACCACAGCCCGTTGGAGCGTGATTCGGTGATTCTTTGTGAGCAATTGCGGACGATTGACAAAAAGAGGCTGACCGAGAAGATTGGCGAACTGGATGAAGAGACCATGAAAAAGGTCAATACCGCGCTGGAGATTAGTTTGGAACTGGTCCCGTTGCGCTAGTTTTTTTGTGCCGCGCCATATAGGAACCGTGTATACAATGGAATTTAAGAAGGAATTTTGGAGGCGATGCCGAAGGAATAAAGGTATTTTTACGAATGGGGTGTTGTTTTTGGCGGCAAAAGTCAGAGTGAGATTTGCTCCGAGTCCCACGGGATACCTCCATATCGGCAGTGCGCGAACGGCCCTTTACAATTGGCTTCTGGCCAAGAAGGAGAAGGGTCTTTTTCTTCTGCGCATTGAAGATACGGACCGTTCGCGCTATGTGCCGGAGGCCTTGGCGGATATCATGGAAAACCTGAGATGGCTGGGGCTTAATTGGGATGAGGGGCCGGATACCAGTGGCCCGGCCGGGCCTTACCAACAGTCGGAACGGGTTGAGCTTTACCAGCGGCATGCCGGAGACCTGGTAGCCCAGGGTAAGGCCTATTACTGCTTTTGTCCCCCGGAACGCCTGGAAGAACTGCGCCGCTCCGGTTACGGGTACGACGGGCATTGCCGGGAGTTGAGCGCGGAACGTTGCCGGGAATATCTTGAAGAGGGGAAGAAGGCGGTCATCCGCTTTAAGACGCCGCGGGAGGGGAAGATCACCGTCAGGGATTACTTGCGGGGAGAGATGATCTTTGACCTGCAGACCTTGGATGATTTTATCCTTTTGAAGTCCGACGGGTTTCCCACTTACCACCTGGCGGTGGTGGTTGACGACCACCTGATGGAAGTGACCCATGCCTTGCGGGGGGAGGAATGGATCGCCAGCACCCCGCGGCATATTCTCTTATATGCGGCCTTTGGCTGGGAACCGCCGGTCTTTATCCACCTGCCGGTCTTATTAGCCCCGGACGGCAAGGGAAAACTAAGTAAAAGGCACGGGGCCACCAGTCTCCGGGAGTACCGGCAGCAAGGCTACCTGCCGGAAGCGGTGAACAACTTCCTGCTCCTCCTGGGTTGGCATCCCCCGGATGACCGGGAGGTCTTAACCCTGGCGGAGGCGGCGGCGGTTTTTTCCCCGGAGCGTATCAACACCTCGCCGGTGGCTTTTTCCGTGGAGAAACTGAACTGGCTTAACGGGGTCTATATCCGGCGGCTGGCCCCGGAGGATTTGGCCGCCCGGGTCCTGCCGTTCTTGCAGAAAGACGGGCTTTTGCCCGATCCCTGCCCACCGGAGCGCTTTGCCTACCTGGTGCGGATTATTCCCCTCGTCCAGGAGCGGTTGAAGCTCCTTACAGAGATCAGCGAGCAGACCGCCTACTTTTTCCAGGAGGAGATTTCCGCCCCGCCCCCGGAGCTTCTGGTCGGTAAAAAAAGCTCCGCCGGGGAGACCCGTGACCTCCTGGCTGCAGCCTTGAAGGTCCTGGAAGGGATGGCGGATTTCTCCGCCGCCGTCCTGGAAGAGGCTTTGCGCGCGCTCACCGCGGAGCTGGGGAAAAAACCCGGGCTTCTCTTTATGCCGCTCCGGGTGGCCATAACCGGGAAAACAGCCACCCCCGGGCTTTTTGAGACCATGGAGGCCATAGGAAAACCGCGGGTTCTCCGGCGGATCCGGGCCGCCCTAGGCGTGTTGGCTTAAGTGGAGCCGGGCGCGCTTTGGAAAGGTTGGAAAGGAGCGGCAAAGACGCTACTCTGGAAAGACTCTGAGAAAGGCTCCGGAAAGGAGGTGAAAGAGATGGGGAAAAAGGCTGTGCTGGTGATTGCGGAGAAGGTCTTCCGGGATGAGGAGTATCTGGTTCCCAAAGAGGTGCTGGAAGAAGCGGGGATCAAGGTCTTGACCGCCTCGACCACCAGGGAATGGGCTGAAGGGAAGCTGGGCGCCAGGGTACGGCCCGACCTTTTGCTGGGCGAGGTGAAAACGGAAGAGATTGACCTCCTGGTCTTTGTCGGCGGCGGCGGGGCCGAGCAGTACTTTGACGATCCGGTAGCCCATGGCCTGGCTAAAGCGATGGTCTCCGCCGGGAAACCGGTGGCCGCCATTTGTATTGCCCCGGTGATCCTGGCCCGCGCCGGGCTGCTCAAAGGGAAGCGGGCGACCGTCTATATTGACGGGGCCGGGGATCTAAAAGAAGCCGGCGCCGTTTATACGGGAAAACCCGTGGAGACCGACGGCTTGCTAATTACGGCGAACGGGCCGGAGGCGGCCGGGGATTTCGGCAGGGAACTGGTCGCCTGTTTGCACCAGGATTAGCTTGAGAGGAGGAACAGTAGAACAGATGGGACGTTTGTTTGGTACGGATGGTGTAAGGGGGGTGGCCAACCGGGATCTAACTCCGGAACTCGTTTTTCAACTGGGCAGGGCCGCAGCCCATGTCCTGCTGAAAGGGAGCGGCCGCATGCTGGTGGGGCGTGATACCCGCCTCTCCGGTACGATGCTGGAGGCTGCTTTGGTGGCCGGAATAACAGCTACCGGAGTTGATGTCGAACTTTTGGGGATCATCCCAACCCCCGCGGTGGCCTACCTGACCGCACGGGCCGCACAACAGGGAAACGTCGCCGGGGCCATGATCTCCGCTTCGCATAATCCCATTGCCGACAATGGGATCAAATTTTTTAACCCGGAGGGATACAAACTCCCGGATAAAACCGAGGCGGAAATTGAAGCCTGCCTGGAGGAAACAGCCGCGGCGAAAATTGCCAGGCCGACCGGGACCGGGGTCGGCCGGGTCTTTACCACAAGCCGGGCGGAAGATGAGTACCTGGATTTTCTCAGCCGGGCGGTTAAGGAGAGGTTTGACGGCCTGACGGCCGTGGTGGACTGTGCCTACGGCGCCACTTACCGGGTGGCTCCCCGTATTCTGGAGGCTTTGGGCGCCCGGGTTTACACCTTGCACGCGGAGGACGACGGCTCCCGGATCAATGTGGATTGCGGTTCCACCAACCCGGAGGAATTACGCCGGGCGGTCTTGGAAAAAGGGGCGCAGGTGGGGCTGGCCCACGACGGGGACGGCGACCGAGTGATCGCTGTGGACGAAACAGGGGAAATAGTGGACGGCGATGCGATCATGACCGTTTGCGGCCTGCAGATGTTGGCTGAAGGCCGGCTGTCCCGCCGGACCATCGCAGCTACGGTCTACAGTAACCTGGGGCTCACCGAGACCTTCAAAGCAGCCGGGGGCGATGTCTTGATCACCGGCAACGGCGACCGCTGGGTTTTGGCGGCCATGCGCGAAAATGGGTTGAACTTGGGCGGGGAACAATCGGGCCATATCATTTTCCTTGACCACAACACCACCGGGGACGGGGTCCTTACCGCCCTGCAGCTCTTGTCGGTCCTGGTTCGGACCGGGCAACCCCTTTCGCAACTGGCCGGGCGTCTGAAGAGATTCCCCCAGCTTTTGCAGAATGTGCGCGTAGCCCGGAAAGAAGGCTGGGAGGAGAATACGGCGATCCGGGAAGCCATTGCCAAAGCAAAAGAACGCTTGGGCCAAAGCGGACGGATCTTTGTCCGTGCCTCCGGCACCGAACCGTTGATCCGGGTGATGGTCGAGGGCCCGGAGGACGATCTCCTCGCCTCTTTACTGGCGGAGGTCTCCAGCGTCATCGCCCGGGAATTGGCCTAACCCTTACCTTTGCTTTGCAAAACTTGTCTTGAAGAAACACATCTTAAACAACAAGTTTTGACAAAACTTGTTGTTTCGAAGGAACACGTTTCGTAGAAAACGTGTTGCGGAAAAATGAAGAGCGCCTGGACTTGGAGGAAGCTCCAAGTTGACGAGGAGGGGGATCTCGAATTATTCGGCGGGTGACCCCCGGTTTGCCTACAACCGTCAAAGGATCTACAAAGCCCGGCGGCGACGCGGGGACAAAAGGATCCGGGTGGGCGCAGTGCGTATACACCGCAAGGATGAGGATCCGGAGGGGCTTTTCGTGTCTTTTCACGCGACCCGTGCCCGGCGATGGGTGACGCAGAGCGGGAGAAAGCGAATGACAGTAGGTGTATGCGTAATGATAGAAGGGGTATGCGCACATTTAGTGAAGGGGGAAACTCGATGGAGATTATTATAAAAGAGAATTATGAGGAAATGAGCAGGTGTGCGGCGGAGATCATCGCCGCACATATAAAAAGGAATCCCCATTTGGTTTTGGGTTTGGCCACTGGCGCCACTCCGGTGGGCGCCTACAAGGAACTCATCCGGATGCACCGGGAAGGGCTGGATTTTTCCCAGGTGGTCACCTTTAACCTCGATGAATACCTGGGGGTGGGGATGGACCCGGGCAAACCGTATCACTTGGACCAGAGTTATGCCCGGTTTATGCACGAGGAACTGTTTGCCCATATTAATATCAAGCCGGGGAATATTCATCTCCCGGACGGCCTGGCCCCGGACCCGGAGGAGTTCTGCCGCAGGTATGAACAGGCGATTAAGAACGCCGGCGGCATCGACCTGCAGGTCTTGGGGATAGGCAGGGACGGGCACTGGGCCTTTAATGAACCCGGTTCCTCCCTGGCGTCCAGAACACGGGTTCAGGCATTGGCCAAAGAGACTCTGGATGATAATTATGAGAGCTTTTACCGGCAGGCGGGGATCGCGCGGGAGGAGATGCCGCATTTCGCGATTACTATGGGGATCGGTACGATCCTGGAAGCCCGGAATATTCTCATGCTGGCCAACGGGAAGAAAAAAGCCCAAGTGGTGGCCAAAGCCCTGGAGGGGCCGGTAACTTCCCAGGTTACCGCTTCCGCCATCCAGTTGTACAGCGGGAAGGCCACGGTTGTGCTGGACAGGGAGGCGGCCTCGGAACTAAAAAATATCGAATACTACCGTCATGTCGAAAAATTAAAGGCGGAAATGGTAGAGAGCTGTCAATAAAAGCGGGTGCGCGCCGGCGGGTGTTACGGATTGAAGCTGTTAATCAAGGACCTCCGGGTCACTGCCCGGACACAGCCGGCCCCGGCGGGGCTCAACCGTCAACCGGGAAGAGGAGACCGGCGCGGAGGTCGAAAGCGGCCTCCGCCAGCAGGTCGTTTCTTTCCGTCACCGTAATCTGCAGAAGGTGGGGGCCCGGGCCGGGCAGGTCAGGGGTGGCAAGATAGAACTCTGCCATGATCGTCCCTCCCGGGCGGATCGCAATCATTAAGCGTTTTCCCGGCTCAATACCCCAGCGGGGGGGTGGGGTGATGGTCAGCCACCCCTCCACCCGTCGGCTGGTATTGTTTTTTAAAAGTAAAAAGAGTTCGGTTAGGGATCCCGGGCGGGAAAAGGGTTTCTGGTACTGCAGGACCGGCTGGATCTTACCGGTTTTTCCACCGTCTACCGGGGACAGGGTCGTGCGCCCGGTTCCGGAAATGCGGCGTCTCTTTTTTTTCATTCCACTCACCCCCTGCGGTAAAGGCCGGCACGCTTATTCGCGCGCGTTGCCTTTATTATAGCCGAAAGGGGGAAAATTCTCAAGAAAGGAAAGAAATCCCGGGTTGCGTGAGACCAAAATCTCTTTTTTTCTTCACAGTGGCACAAAAATAGGATATAATCATATCATGATTAAGGCCCGCCGGCGGGCGGCAGGTGAACCGGGCCCTGTGGGACGCGGGCGTGTGCCGCGCGAAACCCATGGGCTTTTATTTTTCTCCAGAAGGAAGGGGTTAAGGTGCGAAGCTTTTTTTGCCCGCAGCGGAGGGCGCGTAACCGGCCGCAGGACAGGGAGGTAAAAAAGGAGAAAACGGGGTCCCGGACCGACCGTGGGTTGCTCGAGGCGGTGGTGAGTATTACCGGGAACCTTTTCCTCTTCACAGTGAAGCTTATTATCGGGATCGCCATCGGGAGTATGGCCGCGATTGCCGATGCGGTGCATACTTTTTCTGATATTGCCTCTTCAATCGTGGTTTTCGTCGGGTTCAAGATCGGCGAAAAAGAGCCCGACCCCGAGCATCCGCACGGGCACGGCAGGATGGAGACCATCGCTACTTTAGTCATTGCCGTCCTGTTGGTTGTGACCGGGTTGGAATTGGTGGTTTCCTCGGCGAAAAGGTTCTTTGCCCCGCAGGTGGTGGGCGGGGGCTGGTGGGTTTCTGCTGTTTTCTTATTCTCCGCCCTGTGTAAGGAAGCAATGGCCAGGTTTGCTTTTCGACTCGGGGATGAGATTGATTCCGAGGCCTTGAAGGCCGACGGCTGGCACCACCGGGCCGACGCCATCTCCTCGTTACTTGTTGCCGCCGGTAACATCCTGGCGGTCAGGGGTTGGTACCAGACAGATTCCCTTTTGGGGGCGGCGGTCGCCGGGTTTGTCGTCTACACCGGATGGAAATTAGCCCTCTCTTCCAGCAACAGGTTGCTGGGGGCCTCGCCTTCCCCGGAGACGCTGGCCAAGATCAGGGAAGTGGCCGGGACAGTAAAGGGAGTCAACAGGATACACGGGATCCAGGTTCATGATTACGGGTTTCACCGGGAGATCTCCTTGCATATAGAAGTGCCGCCCGGACTCGACCTGGTCGAAGCCCACCGGGTGGCGGACGAGGTGGAGAAGAATCTGGCCGGCGTCTTGCGGGCCGGGGTCGTGGTTCACGTTGACATTGATGCGCAGGCGGGGGAGTCTCCCGCAGTTTCCGGGCTTCCGGAGAAGGAGCAGGAAAACCCGGTTGTTTGTCGAAACAACAATATGCCGTGAACCCGCGGCGCCGGTCGATACGGCAGCCGCGTACGCGTGGGTTTATTTTTGTGAAGAGAATTTGTCCGGACCGGGAAAGGCGGGAATTAAGAAAATGCCCTTGAGCTACCAGGAGTTTAAGGAGCAGGCCTCCCTGTTGTGCGGTATCGATCTTTCACTTTACAAGAGCCAGCAGTTGGACAGGAGAATCAAATCCCTGATGAACCTGTGGCAAGTGAAAGATTATGATGAGTATCTCCAGGTCTTAAAGACCGATCCCCAACGGTTCCAAATTTTTTTGAAGAAACTCACAATAAATGTTTCCGAGTTTTTCCGGAACCCGGAATGCTATTTTTATCTTTGGGAAAAGGTAATCCCCGAATTATTGCAGAAAAATCCGAACCCGAAAATCTGGAGCGCCGGGTGTGCCACAGGTGCGGAACCCTATTCGGTGGCGATTATTCTAAAGGAGTTGCAGGCTCTTTATAGCGCGGAGATCCTCGCCACTGATGTGGACGGTCAGGTGTTGAAACGGGCCCGCGAGGGGGTTTACGGCCTGAATGAGGTGAAATCCCTGCCCCAAGAGCTGCTGGAACGTTATTTCCGGGAAGAAAAGGGTTACTATCACCTGTCGCCGGAGATAAAAAAGCGGGTTAATTTCCAGCGTCATAACCTGTTGCTGGATCCTTTCCCCACCGGTCTTGATCTGATCCTCTGCAGAAATGTGGTCATTTATTTTGCCGAAGAAGCCAAAAGCGATCTCTACCAAAAGTTTTACGGTTCGTTGCGCGACGGCGGTTATCTTTTGGTCGGCGGGACCGAACCGCTCCTCGGCTATAAGCAACTGGGCTTTGAAACCGTCCGTTATTCCTTTTATAAAAAAAGGACGGCGGGGGCTCTATAGAGTAGGGAGGTTTTAGCGATCAGGATTAAAGGTATGGGCGTAGACATAGTTGAGGTTTCCAGGTTTGCCCTGGCTTTGGCCCGTAGAGGGGAACGTTTGGCAAAGAGGGTTTTTTCCCCGGAAGAACGGGTGACCTGCGGCGCCTCCCCCCATCGTTTGGCAGCGCGTTTTGCCGCCAAGGAGGCTTTTTACAAAGCCTTGGGGACCGGGATGCGCTCTTTCCACTGGCGGGAGGTGGAGGTAAAGAATGACCACTTGGGAGCGCCGTATCTTTGCTTTTCCAGCCGTCTCTCCACCCACCTTGCGGCAGAGGGGATAAGAACGGCCCACCTCTCACTCTCCCATAGCGGGGACTATGCGATCGCCCAGGTAATCCTGGAGGGGGAATAATCATGCAGCCGGTGGTCACCGCCGGTGAGATGAAAGCCATTGACCGGCGGGCAATTGAAGACTATAAGATTCCCGGAATTATCCTCATGGAACATGCGGCGCAGGCGGTAGCCGGGGCGGTACGGGAGAGGTTTGCCCCGGTGCGGACTGCTGTTTTTGCCGGAACCGGCAACAACGGCGGTGACGGGTGGGCCGTCGCCCGCCTGCTCCTGGCGGCCGGCTGGGAAGTGACGGTCTTTCATCCCGGACCGGGGACGGAGTTGCCGCCGGACGCCGCAGCCAACAAGGAGATGGCTTTGGGTTTCGGGGTTCCGGACCGGCCGTGGGATGAGGTTCTGCAGGCGCCCGGGCTGATTAAGGATTATGGACTGATTATCGACGCCCTGCTGGGAACGGGGTTCCGGGGAACGGTCACCGGCGACTATGCCCGCTTGATTACGGAAATCAACGGTTCCGGGTTACCGGTGACAGCCGTTGATATCCCTTCAGGGGTGGAGGCGGATACCGGCGGAATTTCCGGGCCGGCGGTCCGCGCCCGTTTAACGGTTACTTTCGGCCGGCCTAAAGTAGGGCTGATGCTTTTTCCCGGGCGGGAAGCCGCCGGGGAGGTGGTGGTGGATACCATCGGCCTGCCCGGTCCCTTGTTGGCGGGGCCGGCCTCCTTTTATACCCTTGATCCGGAAGAAGCGGCGGCGTTGTTACCGCCCCGGATTTCCGACAGTCATAAAGGCAATTACGGGCGTCTTTTGGTCGTGGGGGGTAGTCCGGGTTTGACCGGGGCCCCGGTTTTGGCCGGTCTTGCCGCGCTCCGTTGCGGGACGGGCCTGGTGACCCTGGGCCTCCGGGAGGGCCTGGCGCTGCCGGAGAAACCGCCGGAATTGATGACAACCCGCTGGCCGGCTTTGCGCTGGGAGGATTTTCAGGCGGTGGTTATGGGACCGGGGCTTTCCCGGGCGGCGGACGGGAAGGAACTCCTCTGGAGGCTCCTTGCGGCGGAACAACCAAAGGTCTTGGATGCCGATGCCTTGAATTTGCTGGCCGGGGAAGAGGGCTGGTGGCAGCAACTGCAGGGTCCGGCGGTGCTCACGCCGCACCTGGGAGAGATGGCCCGCTTATGCAGGGTCAGCCCGGATACGGTACGGGCGGAACGCCTGGACCTGGTGCGGGAGAAAGCGCGCCAGTGGGGTGTGGTCCTTGTCCTGAAAGATGCCGTCACCCTTGTGGCCCCGCCGGAAGGCGCGGTCTATATCAATCCCACCGGGAATTCCGGCTTGGCCACCGGGGGAACCGGGGATGTTCTGGCCGGTGTGATCGGGGGTTTGCTGGCCCAGGGGCTTTCCCCGGAAAAAGCCGCTGTTCTCGGGGTCTACCTCCATGGCGCCGCCGGCGATCTGGCCGTCGCCCAGCTTGGCGCTGCGGGGATGATCGCCGGCGACCTCTTGCAAAGACTTGCGCTGGTTATTAAGAGGGGGACGGAATGTGGCAAGATATGAGAAGGAGATAATCAGGCCGGTTTGGGCGGAGGTGGATCTGGAGGCGATCCGGGAGAATATCCGGCAGATCCGGCGGTTTACCAGGCAGGGGACAAAGGCGCCGGAGATTATGGCCGTGGTTAAGGCTGAAGCTTACGGCCACGGCGCTGTAGCTACGGCCAGGGCGGCCCTGGAAGCGGGCGCCACCCGGTTGGGGGTAGCCATACCGGAAGAAGGGATTCTTCTGCGGGAGGCCGGGATCGACCGCCCGGTCCTGGTCTTTACGCCGCTCCTCCCGGACCAGGCAGAGACCTTTTTGGACTACAGCCTGACCGCGACCATTGCCGGGGAGGAGAGCGCCCGGGCGCTCTCGGCCGGAGCCGGCAGGCGCGGACAGGAGGCCCGGGTGCACTTGAAGGTCGATACCGGCATGGGCCGGGTGGGGGTCCCGCCTGGGGAGGCGCCGGGTTTGGCCCGGAAGGTCGCGGCCCTGCCCAATCTGGAAGTGGAAGGGGTTTATTCCCATTTTGCCACTGCCGACGAGGCGGATCTGACTTTCGCCTACAAGCAACTGGACCTTTTTAAAGAAGTCCTCAACAACCTGGCGGAAGCGGGGATGAGAATCCCCCTGAAGCATATAGCGAACAGCGGGGCCATTATTAACCTGCCGGAGAGCTATTTTGACCTGGTCCGGCCGGGGATTATTATCTACGGCCTCTACCCTTCGGCAGAGACACCCCGCGACCGGTTGCCGCTCAAACCGGCTTTGTCGTTAAAAGCCCGGGTTGTTCAGGTAAAACGGGTTCCGCCGGGGACCGGGATCAGTTACGGCCGGATCTACCATACCAAAAGGGCAACAAATATTGTCACCCTGCCGCTGGGTTATGCCGACGGCTGGAGCCGGTTGTTATCCGGGGAGGCCCGGGTTTTACTGAGAGGAAAATCCTTCCCTTTGGTGGGCCGGATCTGTATGGACCAGTGCATGGCCGATGTCGAGGACTTGGCTGTGGAACCGGGCGAAGAAGCGGTTTTAATCGGGAAACAGGGAGAGGAAGAGATCTCCGTGGACGAAGTGGCCGGGCTTTTGGGGACAATCAACTATGAAGTCGTCTGTATGCTCAGTGACCGGGTGCCCAGGGTATGGTTGCACGCAGGCGTAAACGCCCGGGAAAAATGAAAAAAAAGATAAAAAAACATGAAAAATGTTGACAAATAGAACAATTTGTTGTAATCTGTTATTACGGTAAAAATTTCATCAGTGCTATACCATTAGCGAAGCAATGATCTCCAGGTAGTACGTGGTCACTTGGTCTGGAGGGAGCGAGTAGTGAAACCGGCGCTAATAATAGGAGCGTCGGTTTTTTGTTTCTGGGAATGTTTAAAGAGAAAATTCTTAAAGGAGGTAATGGTGTTGAAGCGGACAAGCATCCTTCTGTTGACCTTCTTGTTAGTTTTATCAGCGGCCGGGGCGGCAATGGCGGCGAGTGTCGAGGCTGAAGCCTTTCACAGACTGAAGGTCACCGTCCCCGAGGTGACCAAACTGGAATTGACCAAGGCTGGTCAAACCATTGAATTTGAAGACATTGAAGAAGCCGGTACATACACGACGGATGAATCATTCACCTTGACGTACCGGTGTAACAAAAAAGTCAATTGGCAATTGAAGGTTGAGGCCGGTAAATTTAAGGACGGGCAGGAGGAATTACCGGTTAGTGCGTTGAATATAAGGATCGTCGACAACAATGAAACCTATAACATTTTGGGTCAGGAAGCCGTCCTTGACACCTCCCTGAACACGGGGGCAAAAGAGAAGACCATTGAGTTCCTTTACGAACTCAAAATTGACAGTGACTTTAGTGATGTCTATGCCGGTGAATATAGTAATGAAGTTACTTACACGCTGTTTGTGCCCTGATGAACCCAACGCACCAGCGCAGATAAGGAAGGAAAAACTGTTGCGAAAAAAACGGCCAAACTTGTATTGTCTTTTTTTGCTCACCTCAGTGGTGGGCTTTTTTGCCTTGGCGGCGGAAACAACGTTGGCCCTGAACGTCTCGATCTCCCCGCCCCGCTGGGAAATAGAGGTGGAACCGGGTGGCCATGTTGAGGGGTCCTTTGCAGTAACCGGTGCGGCAGACCGGGACTTCCGGGTGAAGATCTATTTTCAAGATTGGGTCTTCAACCGCAGGGGCGAAGTGGAGTTTTTGCCCACCGTCGGGCCCCGTTCGGTCGTTTCCTGGCTGCAGATTGAACCCGCGGAAATGATTATTCCCGCCGGTGAAGAGCGGATCTTCAGGATCTTTGGAGCCGTTCCGCCGGAAACGGCAGGCGGCGATTACTGGAGCGGCTTTTTTGTCGAGACCGTACCGGAAGTCCCACAAGAGGGCTCCGGAATGGTGGTGACCGGCCGGGTAGGCGGGGGAGTTTTCCTTACGGTCCGGGGAGAAGCAGAGAAGGCTGGGAGAATAAAGGATTTTACCGTCGAGTGGGAAAACGGCCTTTCCGGCCGGGTGCTTTTTGTCAATTCCGGGGTTACGCAATTGCATCCGTCCGGACGGGTGGAAATCCGGGATAGCCGGGGAAAAACGGTAAAAAGATTCTCTTTACCGGAAACGGTGGTTTTGCCCGGCGGCGAGCGGGAGATGGTTTTTGCCGAAGCCATGTCCTTACCGGCCGGGGACTATGTGGTCCTGGCCATCCTGGATTGCGGTAGCAAGAAGTTATTGGGGGCCCAAGCCCTGTTAAAAGTGGACGTGCCGGAAGAAGAGGAAAGATGAGGTGAAAGCGGGATGAAAGAGAGCCGTTTCTGCCCGCAGGCGGGTGCGTATGCATACATCAGCGCCGACGCAAGCGCCCAAGCACGTAGGCGGGCGTGGGCGTGGCTGGCCGCTTTTCTAGTTCTGTTTTGTTCTTCTTCTGTTTTTGCGGCCGAATTTACCCTTAAATTTACTGTTCCACCCCGCGCCGAGTTTTATCTGTCCACCGACTATGTTGACCTTGGTCTACCGCAGACCGCCGGGGGCAGGACTTATTTTCGCGGAGATAATGTAGTGACCCTTTCTTTCCGGACGAATATCGCCTCCCAGTGGGAGATCCATATCTCGGGTACGGATTTCCGGAACACGGCGGGGACTTTGATTCCCATCAACCGCCTGCGGTGGCAAATGGGAAACAGTGATTACCGCTCTATGCCCTCTGATGGGGAATCCCTGTTGGTGATGGATTGGCATAATTTTACCGATGAAATTCTTGCCGGGCAACAGTTCCCCATCTCTTATTTGCTGGAATTGGCGGGCGATGAATATGAAGGGGATTATATCAGCACCATTACATATTCCCTGTTTTTGCCCTGATTGGTCGCTTCCCGGAATCGACTTAGGAAAGAAGGTGAAGGGGTTTGCGGAAAAAGGTACCGGTTCTCTTGGGATTAGTGGTCATTTTTTTCCCGGGTTTGGTCTTTGGCGGGCTCATCGACTACTACCCTGAATACGATGCCTGGCTGGCGCTCTTCCCCGGTGAAGTTGATCTGGGATTACCGGCGCCGGGTTCGTCCGGGGGTGACTACTGGGAAACAAGAACGCCCCTTATTATTACCTTTCAGTGCCCACAGCCCGGACGAAACTGGCAGTTAAGCCTTAACGGCAATGATTTTGCTGCGGGGAATCATATTATCAAGCGCCAACGGATGGAATGGAGAAACTGGACGGGTAGTTATCAATCGATGAAACCGGCACGCCAGGAGTTGATCCTGGCCCGGTCGAGGGATTTCCCGGGGAACGAATGGATCCTCCATTTATTATTCCTTTATTTCCGGTTACAACTCGACCAATGGGAACCGGCCGGGGAATATGCCAGCGAGATGCGGGTAACATTATTCTGCTGGTAACTGTTGGTTTAATCGCGACAGTATGTTTTCCCATGGAGGGTATTGACAGAACCTTTTTTCTGATGTATACTTATATTACAATTGAATAAAGGATAACCAAAGGGTAAATATTTACCTAAACCCAGTAGGTTTCCGAAAAGGCAAACCCGTCGAAAGGCGGGGACGCAAAGCTACGGATCTAAAGTGACGCGCAGTTCACCAGGATCGCCGGGCCGCCGAAGAACCTGTTTTTTCTTCCCCGGTTTCTCCGGTGCTCCTGCCGGGCAAAGGGGTGTTGAAGATGTTCACCAAAAGCCTTATGGTAACGGCAGGGCGGGCGCGTACAAGCGCCCTATTTTTTTCCCTTCTCTTGGCAATAGCGCTTTCCTTCCCGGTGCAAGCGGGACAGGAGTCCGCTGCCCACCGTCTGACCGTACGGGTTCCGCCGGTACTCCAGGTGGAAACCAACGATTTTGAGTTGGTTTTTGCCCAGGACCGCACGGTGGAACAGGCCAAAATCCGGATCCTCTCCAATCAAAAAAGCCGGTGGCAACTGAGGATCAAAGGCGGGAATAACGGGGATTTTCCCCTGGCACAGGTGGAGTGGTCGCTGAACGGGGAGGACTGGGCTGAACTTTCCCCGCTGCCAAGCCCGTTGTTGTCCGGAGGCCATACGGGAGGATGGCGAGAGATTGAGATCCATTTCCGGCTCGCCCTTCCGGAAGAAGAATCCGCCGTGGCGTCCATGGACGCGGCTGGATATCATGTGCAGCTGGCCTATGACCTCATCGTACTTTAGAACCGGTGGTTAGGTGGTTATTCGAAAAAGGTGAAATCGATCTCGCGTTCTTCTTCGTAGAGGGGGAACGGGAGCAAAAGCGGAGATGAGTCTTGTTGGACGGTCAGGACAACTGGTTCGGCTGTGGTAAACCCGGGCAGAGTTTCGGCGACAGCCTCTAAACGGTAACTTCCAGGGAAAAGGCCGGGCAGGAAGAAAGACCCGTCCGGGTTTGTTGCGAAGGTGGCAAGCGGTTCGTCGTCGTCAACCGGGTAAAGCAGGAGTTGCACCCGGCCGGCCGGCGGCTCATCCGGGTCGGGCCGGCCGTTCCTGTTTTTATCGATAAAGACCAGACCTTTTAGGTCCAGCGGCGGCGAGGCGGGGATTTCAACGGTCAAGATCCGGTTTTCCTCCAGACTGACCAGTTTTGCCGCAGGCGCAAGATACCGGTCGCTTTCTTCCGGGGAAAAGGAGAGGAGGTACTCGCTTTTTTTCAACCGGGAAAGGAGAAAATACCCGCGTTTATCAGTTGCGGCTTTGACCTCTCCGTCCAGGCAAATGGATACCCCGGAGATTCCCGGTTCACCCGGGTCGAAACGGCCGTTCCGGTTCAGGTCCAGGAAAACCCGGCCTTCGATACCTCCCCAAGGCGCCGGGAGGAAGTACAGGTCGCGGTAGAAAAGGTAGAGTTCGATTTTGGACAAGGTGGTTTCCTTCCCCTCCAAGTGGGCGGTAGCCCGGAGTTGCAGGAAGGTACCGGGGGTAAACCAGTAGCCGGTGGCGGCCTGCAACGAATAATAACCGGACGTAAGAGGGGAATCATTGAAATAGATACTACCATAACCCTCCCAGTTTGAAAAAAGCAGGTGGTACCATTTTAAACCCAGGGCCAGGGGAGAGGAGAAACCGGCCGGGGTATTCTCCCAGCGCTGCTCGTAAGCGGCTTCCAGATAAGAAGAGGTAAAAAACCAACGCCGCAAGCGGCCATATAAACCTACGGTATCGGTGGTATCCTTCCTGCTCCAGGAAAGGGCGGCCGTCCCCTGGTAATTGTTGGCTGCCGGTTGCCGCCATTCGTTGGAGAAACCGAGTTCAACGCCTTTCTCTGTCTGACCGTACAGATCCTGCCTGAGCCGGAGGAGCAGGTAGGAACCGGAAAAAGAAAAACGGTTTTGCAGGGTATAACTGGTACGCGGTTTATCACCCACGGTGGCAACGCGGAAGGTTAACCCCGGTTCCAGGGTCAGACGGGGAGAAAGGTAATATTCCATATTTAACCCGGCAGCGCCAAACGGGGTAGCGTACCCGCCGGTATATGCGCTCTCATCTTCCTCCTCCGGCCCGTACTCAAAGTGGAAATTTTCCCCTCCGGACAGGGTGGCGATGAACCGCCAATCCAGTGCCGATCTTTGCAGGGAAAACTCGCCCTGGTTCAAGAGGCGGTTTTCATCAAAACCCAGGGCGTGCCGGTAAGACCAGCGCCAATCCCTGAGAGCTGCGGGGGAATAGCGTGTTTCCAAAACTCCGTGGAGACGGTATTTTTCTAGAGGAACCATCAGGATCCAGCGGAGGTTTTCTTTCGGTTGGTCGATGATCCCCCCAAGCCAGGTGGGGGCGATGAATTCTTTGCCTGCGCCCAGCCAAAAACTCCAGGGTTTGGCGCCCCGGGTTTGCAGATAGAGATTGGCCGCGGTCGACGGGGGAGCAATCAACCCGGGCCAGCCGGAAGAGAACCGCCCGGCCTGCATATACCATCGGTCCCCTGTGAGCCCGAGAAATAGTGCGGAAGGGGAGAAGATTCCCTCCTCGCTCTCTCCGGCCAGATAAAAGTTGTAGTGAAAGGGATGGATTTCACCGTTGAGCCCAAGGGTAGTCGCCCAGGTAAAAAAGTCTGCCGGGTCCAGGGGCGGGGCCAAGGTCAAACTGAAATTGGAGTAAAGCGGGATAATACTTTCTCTTTCCACGGGCAGATGGTGGGTTTTTCGTACCACAACGGAGAGGCGGTGTTCTTCACTGCTCGCTTCGGCTTCTTCCACCGCGTCCGCTGTTACCAGTAAATACAAGGAATCGACAGTACCTGCGGCGACGGTTGGCGGAATATTCACCTGAAGATGGGTTGTCCTTTTCTCACCCGGCGCCAGGGTAACACCGGCGGTCTCCCAACTCATCCGCCACCGCTTTTCCGAGACCGCCCCCAGGGAGAAGCTCCGGGTGATACTGCCCTCGTTGACCAAGGTTACCGGGATTTTCAGCAGTTCCCCCGGCTGACCGGTGCTCCTCTCCGGGTAGAGACAAGAGAATCTGGTAGTAATCCGCACCTTGGTGGTGAGGTTGTAGGAAGAGGAAAACTCCGGACCGGTAAAATTCACAGTCAGGGAATCTTCGGTGCCGCCATAGGCGGAGTCGGGAATCCAGATGGAAACAGCAAAAAGTCCTTGGCCACCAGGGGGAATAGTAATCTGTTCCTCACTTGTCAACAGCGGCCAGTCTTGCGTAGAGACGGCCGAGGCGGTGAGGGTCTTTCCGGTGGCGGACTGGTTTTGGATTTGAAACAGATATGTGATAAACTCTCCCGGTTCTCCTTCTTGTTCGGAAGGAACAGAAAGAACCAAAGCGGGGGATGGACTATCTTCCGCCGCTGCATAATAAACCGGGGAAGAAAGAGAAAAGGCAAATATCAAGATTATACTGGCCAAACAGAGAAAATTCCGTTTCATTTTTTGGTTTTCCTCCCAAAAATAAATAATTCGGAAAAAAACCAAAGAATCCTGCTGGCTTTGCAAAATATTTACTTTGTGCCCAAACCAATGATCATCCCTCCCCTTTTTTTTTTACCTTTTTTGCCCGGGGTGAAGAAGCCGGTGCTTTTCAGTCCTGTTTTTTTTGTTCTTTTTTTGGCAGTGCGGGGAAGAATATTACCAAGAAAGAATAGTGGGAGGAAGGGTATTTTGTTTACGGGTGTCAAGAAAATTCCCCTTTTTGTTCTGGCTTTTTTTCTTCAAGGTTGTCCTTTATGGGAATATTTAGAGCCGCCGGCGCCGGAATCCGGCGGCCCACGCGGGGAGTTGAGCGAAGCCAGGGAGGTTGTTTATTCTTTTTTACATGCCAGGATCGCCGGTGAACCTGAAGAAGAACTCAGGGCTTACCTTACTTCCGAAGCATTGAACGATTACCGGGAAGATGGTTTGGCTTTGCAGGCCACGGGCAGCCCCGGTTTTGTCGCCTGCCGCATTCAGGATGAATCGGTACTTACGGATGGACGGTTCGGTTTTACCGTTCTCGTGCAGGAAGTGGTAGCGGACCCACTGCGCACGGATAATCTCACGGAAGATCTTATTGTCAGTTTTGATGAGGAAGAATACCGGATCTCCTCAGCCCGTTTGCTCAGGCGAACCCGGGTCCGGGCGGAAGAGGCCGTATTGACGTGGAACAGGGATGAGAACGGGAAAAAGAGAGAAGCCCGGCTTATTACCCTTGGGGATCTGCCCCCGGAGACGGAAGGGCAAGCGGTAGGCAGGGAAGCCTATTCCACTCTGGTCCTTTCGCCGCTGGAGAAGGGGATGGCCTTTGGCACACAGGGCGAAAACGGGTTGGTTGCCTTTTTGAACTGGGAGGAGTCCGGACCGGCGGCGGAAAATCCTTTTCTCCCGGTTACGGTTTTGCCGGGGGGAACCGCTGATTTGTTGATCTATTCCCCCGACGGGCGATACCTCGCCATAGAGACCGAAGATCAGGAAGGAAACCGCGGGATTGTCGTCTATGAAACCGGTGGTGAACGGGAAGAGGTCGCGCTCGACCTGGCGGAGGATTTCCCGTCGCACCTCTATACCCTCGCTTTGCGCCGTTGGGAACCGCAAGGGAAAAGGGTTTTGATCCGGGTTGACCCGCGCCGGGAGACAGGCGAGGTCGACCAGGGGAAGCTGGGCACCTGGTCAGTGGCGATTCCTTCGGGAGAGAAGGAGAAGTTGCTGGGGGGGTAAGGACCGGTTGCCGGGGGCAGGCGGTAATGATATACTAAGGATGGAGTTGGTCTTGGTATTTTTTTCTCAGGGTTTAGGAAAGCCCTTGACCACCCGGTAGTGCAGGAAAGATGGGAACAGGTTACCCGGGCGGCGCTGGCCCTCATCTTCTACCTTCCGGAAAGCCTTTGGCCCTATATACCTCTCCTGGGGACCGCCGTCTTTACCGGTGCGGGAATTCCCCTTCCGGCCGTCCTTTGGTTGGGGTGGGGTTTTCTAACCACGTTGCGGGCGGCCGGCCGTTTGGGTTTAGGCTATTTTCTGATTGAAGCCCTGATTATTGTCGCCGCTATCTTCTGCGGGTTTTTTCTCCGGCGGCAAGTACAGGCCGGCCGGCGACCATTGGGGGCGGGTTTTTTCAGCCTTATTCTCCTGCCCATGGTGGTATTAGGGCTTTTCCAGGCTGCGGTGGGTCTGTTGGCCCCATCCCCGCCTTCCTGGCTTGATCCCAGGCAACGGCAGCTGGTTCCTTTTCGTATTACCGGGACATTGGACAACCCCAACCTTTTTGGCATGGTACTGGCCTTCCTTTCCCCGTTGCTACTGGCCGGGATTGTGACAGCAGGTGGGGGGATGAGGCGCAGGCGGCTTTTTTATATTTTCGCCGGTTTTCTGCATGCCGCCGCCTTGCTCCTGACTTTTTCCCGTACAGCCTGGCTGGCGGCGGGAACCGCCCTCTTGGTTTTCCAGGGGCGGGAGTGGAAACCCCTCCTTTTGCGCCTGGCAATTATGTTGCTTTTTGTTTTTTTGGTTTTTCCGCCGTTGCGGACCAGGTTATATCCTCCCGGAGGTTTGTGGCAGGACAGTACGGTGGCATACCGGCGGCAAATCTGGGAAGCCTCCTGGGAGTTGTTTAAGGAAAATCCGTTGGGAACGGGGAGCGGGGGGTTCCAGCGCGCCGATCTTTTACAGCACCGGACTGTTCATGCCCATAACCAGTTGTTACATATAGCCGTTGAACAGGGGATCCCCGGCATCCTCCTTTTCAGCTGGGTGGTATACCTGGGGCTCTCCAGACCGGCGAGGACCGTGGCGGAGAGAGGGATCCGGGCCGCCCTCTGCAGCCAGTTGGCAGCGGGCCTGACCGAGAGTCCATGGGCGGATCCTTTACTCTTATTCCTGTTTTGGTGCGGATGGGCTTTTTTACGGGAGGCGGCTGATGGCTAAGGTTTATTTATTCGGGTATTATGGATTTGGCAACCTCGGCGATGAACTTCTTGCCAGGTATTTTCTCTCCCGGATTCGCGAGGCCTTCCCAAATACCGGGATCGTTCTCTTAACCGGAGATCCCCGGTCGCGCCCGGAATTTGGTGAAGAACGGATCTCCCGGTGGAATATACCCCAGATAACAAATCTGCTGCAACCGGGAGATCTCCTGGTCGGCGGCGGCGGCAGTATTTTTCAGGATGCTACCAGCAAGAGGAGCCTCCTTTATTACCTGGCCCTCTTGAACGCAGCCAACCGGCGGAAAGCCCGGGTGATGCTTTTTGGGCATGGTTTTGGCCCGTTGTCAACTTTGGGTGCGTTGGCCACCGGGCGGGTTTTACGGAAGGTCAGGGCTCTTTCTTGCCGCGACCCTCTTTCTGCCGGGTTACTTGAGAAGATGGGGGTTACTTGCGACCGGTTCCGGGTAGGGGTGGACCCCCTGTGGGACCTGCCGGAGATCGAACCATCCGGGCCGGGTCAAGAGGAGAGAAGGCAAGGGCTGAGACCGGCCAGGAAAAAGAAGCCGGCGCCGCCGCCGGTGATCGGGGTTTTTCTCCGCCGCCGGGGCAGGGAGAAATATAAATTTGCGCTGCTCAAGACGGTGGAAAGAGAGTTCCCCGGGGCTGTACGGTTGTTTGCCCTGGCCCCCGGGGATGCCTCCGGCCTCCAGGGACCGCTCGGCAGTCCCCGGAGCCGTCCTGCTGTTTATCTGGAGAACCAGGTGCAATTGGAAAGGGCCTGTGCCGGGCTTTCCCTGGTGATCGGGGAACGGCTGCATGGGTTGTTATTCGCCGCCCGCCTGGGGATTCCCGGTATTGGCTTGGGCGATGACCCGAAGATCGCCGCTTTCTGCCGCGAACTGGGATGGGCTTCTTTTTCCTGGCAGGAACCGGACCTTGGCGATAAAATCCGGAAGGAACTGGCGGATCTTTGGCCGTCCTATGCCCACGTCCGCCAGAAAACCCTGGCAGTGCGGGAGAAAATGATGGCAACAGCCAGGGAAGACCGGTTGTGGTTTTTGGAACGGATCAGGGAGGACTTGTGTTGAAATGGGGAAAGAAGCCATGGTTTTAGGCCTGCCGGTACATACTGTTACGATGACGGAGGCGGTGGCCAAGATCCGGCAGGCCCTTGCTGCAGGGTTACGGATGCGGGTGGTCACCCTCAACCCTGAAATGGTAATAGCCGCCCGGCGCGACCCGGAATTCGCCGCAGCGTTGTGCCGGGGAGATCTGGTTGTTCCCGACGGGTACGGCGTTGTTTGGGCGCTCCGGCGTTCCGGCCATAAGGGGCAGGAACGGATCGCCGGCGTAGATTTGGTGGAAAACCTTTTTACCGCCGGTACCCCCGGGGGGCTTCGCATCTATCTCCTGGGCGGTGCGGCCGGGGTGGCGGAGGCGGCAGCCGAACGGATCGCTGCCCGTTGGTCCGGGGTGCGGGTGGTGGGAACAGCCCACGGCTATTTTCCTCCCCCGGCTGAAGATGAAGTAATCCGGAAAATAAACGACGCGCACCCCCAGGTGTTGCTGGCCGGGATGGGCCTGCCCCGCCAGGAGCTCTGGCTGGCGGAGAACTGGGATAAACTCCAAGTGACAGTCGGGATTGGGATGGGGGGCGCCTTGGATCTTTGGGCGGGAAAGGTGAAGCGGGCGCCCTATTTATTGCGGAAAAGCAGGCTGGAATGGTTGTACCGGGCATTGCAGGAGCCGGCCCGGTTCAGGCGGTTGTTGGTCCTGCCGGGTTTTGTCCGTCTGGTAAGGCGGGAGATGAAATTGGCAAGGCGGGCTCTCAAGGTGTGATGAGCACCGGGGGCGACGAATGGCGAGCGACGAGCGACGAGTACCGAGCCACGAGAACGCAAGCTGACAACACGAGCGACGAGCGACGAGTACCGAGCCACGAGAAGGAGGTGCCCAGATTGACCAGGCATAATGGAGGAAGGCTCCGGCGGGAACTCATGGACTACGCCGGCATTTTTATAGGGACGAACCTGGCAGCCCTAGCCCTGGTCTGGTTTTTGATCCCCAACCGGATCGCCGCCGGGGGGGTCAGCGGGTTCGCCATCATCTTTTATCACTTATGGCGGTGGCCGGTGGGGTTGGTGATTTTCTTTTTAAACACCCCGCTTTTCCTGGTTTATCTGCGGCTTTTCGGCCCCCGTCACTGGGTGAAGAGTTTTTTTGGCGCTCTGCTGTTGCCGGCTGCCGTGGCCTACTGGGATGGGATGGCGCAAGCGCTTACTATGGATCCGTTGCTTGCTTCTTTATACGGGGGGTTTCTTGGCGGGTTGGGTATGGGCATTGCCTTCCGGTACCGGGGGAATACCGGGGGAACGGATTTGGCCGCCCGGATCTTCTCCCATCTGGCGCCGGTTTCAACAGGGTATGGGCTGATGCTGATTGACGGTTTAGTGATTCTTTTGGCCGGATTGGTTTTTAAAACTCCCGAGATCATGCTCTACGCCATAATTGCCCTGGCGGTGACCGGGAAGACCATTGATTTGGTTATGGAAGGTTTCAATTATTCCAAAGGCGCCCTGATCATCTCCGACCATGCCGAAGCCATTGCCGAACGGGTATTGAAGGAATTGGGACGGGGTGTTACCGGTTTGAGCGGACGTGGTCTTTATTCGGGCCGTGGCAAGGAGGTTTTATTTTGTGTGGTCGACCGGGGAGAAACAGCCCGTTTAAAAGAGTTGGTTAGATCCGAAGATCCCGGGGCCTTTGTGGTGATTACTAATGTTCACGAGGTTTTGGGGGAAGGTTTTTCCACAATGACGGATCCTAATGATTGAGATGACCGGGTGGACTTTAAAAAAAGAAAATATCTTGAGAAATAGGAAGGAATTTGTTAAGGGACCGCGAATAGTATATTAGAAAAAGAATATATATGTAAGGGCTATTGAATTATCACAAAGGAGGGAAGAAAAGTGAAAAGAGCACTGGTCCTACTGGTTGCGGCGATAATGCTGTTTACAGCCGTGCCGGTGGCAATGGGAGCATTTGAGGACTCCCCAAAACCTTCTCACTGGGTATATGACCAGTTTATGTTGGTCTACAACTCCGGGTTACTTAAAGGATATCCCGATGGAACCTTTAAGGGAGAAAGGCATGCCACCCGTTACGAAATGGTCGAACTGACCGCCAGAGTACTCCGGTTATTCGAAGCCAGAATGGCAGAGGCAGTTGGCCTCACTGAGGAACAGGTCAAAGCCATTATTGCCGAAGAATTAGGCGAAGATACTGACGCAGGAAGATTGTACAACGCGATAAAAGCTTTAGAGGAAGAATTCCGCGCGGATCTGGATGCCATGGGCGTCAGGGTAACCTTGCTGGAGACAAAGGTAGCCGAGATGGAAGGGAAAGTTGAGACCGCAGCACAAGACGCCAAGAAAGCCAAAACCTTTAGCATCATCGGGATTATCCTGGGCGTGGTCGGGATCGCGCTTGGTCTTGGTTCCTAATCTCATCCGTTGTTGTATTTGAATATTACATGCGAATAAGTTATTCACAGATAGAAGGGCCGTATTCCATACGGCCCAGTTTTTTTTGGCAGTTTCTTGACACCCCGGACCAGGTATGTTAAATTATTCGTGACAGGAGGGGGAAACCATGCGGGTTTTAAAAACCGCTATTGATCGTGAAGAGATTCGTTTACTTTTGGCCCGCCGTCCGTTCCCGGCTGAAACGGAAGAGGAAATCCGCCGGACGGTTGAGGATATTTTGTCCCGGGTGCGCCAGGAAGGCGACAAGGCCCTGGTGGATTATACCAAGGCTTTTGACGGTGTGGACCTGACAACCGCCGGGATTAGGGTGAAAGAAGAGGAATTACAGGCAGCCCGGGGGAAGGTGGCGCCGGAGTTTCTAGCCGCTTTACATACGGCGAAAGAAAATATCCTTCGTTATCACCGGCAGCAGGTTTCCCGGTCCTGGACGATCTACGAGGAGGAAGGCATTGTCCTCGGCCAAAGATATCTTCCCTTGGATACGGTCGGGTTATATGTCCCTGGCGGGACCGGCGGCAAGACGCCGCTGGTTTCCTCGGTCTTGATGAATGCATTACCGGCGGTGGTTGCCGGGGTCTCCCGGATTATCATGTGTACCCCGCCCACGCAGAACGGGACGGTGGAACCGCACATTCTCGCCGCCGCCCTGGAAGCCGGGGTGACCGAGGTCTATAAATTAGGCGGGGCGCAGGCCGTCGCCGCCATGGCTTTTGGTACCGGGACGGTACCGCGGGTGGACAAAATTGTCGGGCCCGGCAATAATTATGTGACCATGGCAAAACGTTTGGTCTACGGAGAAGTTGGCCTGGATTTTTTGGCCGGTCCCAGTGAGATCATTATTGTCGCGGATGAAACCGCTTCCCCCCGGTTGGTGGCGGCGGATCTCCTCTCCCAGGCCGAGCACGGACCGGTAGATGAGGCCGCGGCTACCCTTCTGACGCCCAGTGCGTCTTTGTTGGCGGAGACAGCCCGGGAGGTGGAACGGCAGCTGCAGGCGCTGTCAAGAAAAGAGATCGCCCGGGCCAGTCTGGAAAAGAACGGCGGTTTGATTCTAACCAGGGATCTGGCAGAAGCGGTGGACCTCGCTAATTTTGCCGCTCCGGAACATTTGGAACTGATGGTGGCAGAGCCTTATTACTGGCTGACCAAGATCCGGCATGCCGGCGCCATCTTTTTGGGGAGCTTTACCCCGGAGTCCGTCGGCGACTATGTGGCCGGGACCAACCATGTTCTGCCTACCGGCGGCACGGCACGGTTTGCTTCTGCCTTGAGTGTTGATGATTTTGTTAAAAAGAGCAGCTTTGTGGCTTACAGCAGCGAAGGACTGGAGAAGTTTGGACCGGCGGCAGTAGCCCTGGCACGCGTGGAAGGTCTGGAGGCCCATGCCAGGGCGGTCGAGATCCGCCTGGAAGATATAGAAGGGCGGGGTAAAAATTGACGAATAGGCGCGCGGCGATTGAGAGAAAGACCAAGGAAACAGCAATCTCCCTCTCCCTGGATCTGGACGGGGAGGGGCGCTACACGATCCAGACAGGGATTGGTTTTTTCGACCATCTCCTTACGCACCTGGCTTTTCAAGGCTGCTTTGATCTGGAGATTAAAGCCGAGGGCGATCTGGAGGTCGATGCCCACCACACAGTGGAAGATGTCGGGGTGGTCTTTGGACAGGCCTTAACAGCGGCGCTTGGGGAGAGAAAAGGGATTTCGCGGTACGGGAGTGCGGTTCTCCCCATGGATGACGCCCTGATTCTGGCTGCTGTGGACCTGAGCGGCCGCCCGTACCTTAATTTTGATCTACCCTTGGGCGGTGGGAAGATTGGTCCGCAGTTTGAACCGGAATTGGCGCAGGAGTTTTTCGCGGCGGTCAGCAGGGCCGGGATTACCATCCACCTGCAGCGGCTGGCTGGAGATAACCGGCATCATCTGCTGGAAGCCGCTTTCAAAGCCGCCGGCCGGGCCCTGCGGGCTGCGGTTGCCCTTGATCCGCGGCAGAAAGGCCTTCCTTCGACAAAAGGCACTTTTTGAGATTTTTTGCGGGCGGGGAGATGGGCTGCCCCGGTTCGCGCCATGGGAAGAGTCATGACGGGAGACTGAGGAAAGGCCTTTAAGGAGTGGTACTTTTGGAGAATCTACTGGCGGAACTTAACCCCGCACAACAGGAGGCGGTCTGTCATACAGAGGGACCGCTTTTGATTTTGGCCGGAGCCGGCAGCGGCAAGACCAGGGTCCTGGTCTACCGTATTGCCTATCTCCTGACCAAGGGGGTCCCCAGGGAGCACCTGCTGGCCGTGACCTTTACCAACAAGGCAGCTGAAGAGATGCGCGAAAGGGTTGGCCGCCTGGTCGGGGAGTGGGGCGAAGCCATCTGGATTAGTACCTTCCACGCGGCCTGCCTCCGGGTTTTGCGGCGGGAAGGACCGGCCATCGGGATCCCGAAGGATTTTACGATCTTTGATACCCAGGACCAGTTGGTCGTGGTCAAAGAGGTTTTGCGCGAGTTGAACCTGAGTGAGAAGAATTTTCACCCCCGGGCGTTATTGGCAGCCATTTCGGCGGCGAAGAACAAGTTGATCGGCCCGGAGGACTATGAAAAGAGCGCTGCAGATTTTTGGGCAACCACCGTGGCCAAGGTTTACCCGTTATACCAGAAGAAACTCCGGGCCAATGCGGCGTTGGATTTTGACGACCTGATCATGTCCACGGTCCGCCTTTTCCAAGAGCATCCGGCGGTCCTTGACCGGTACCAGGAAAGGTTCAGGTACATCATGATCGATGAATACCAGGATACCAACCATGCCCAGTACGTCTTAACCCGGCTACTGGCGGCGAAATACCGTAACCTTTGTGTGGTCGGCGATGACGACCAGTCGATCTATAGTTTCCGCAGTGCCGATATACGGAATATTCTCGAATTTGAAAAGGATTACCCGGAAGTAAAAATCATCAAACTGGAACAGAACTACCGTTCCACCCAGCATATCCTGCAGGCCGCCAATGAGGTGGTCCGCCATAATTTTTACCGGAAGCAGAAGACCCTTTGGACACAGAACGAGCCCGGCCCGCCGGTCACCGCCTTGCGGGCGGCGGATGAAAAAGAAGAGGCCTGGGGAGTAATCTCCGAGATTGAACGGCTGGTGACCGCTGAAGGGTATTCCCTGTCCGATTGTGCCCTTTTATACCGGACCAATGCGCAGTCCCGTTCTTTCGAAGAGGTGCTGGGGCAGAAGGGACTCCCTTACCAAGTTGTGGGCGCCCTCCGCTTCTACGAACGGAAAGAAATCCGGGATATCCTCGCCTACCTGCGGCTGGTTCATAACCCCCAAGACCGGGTGGGCCTGCGGCGGGTGATTAACGTCCCCCGGCGGGGGATCGGCGCCGGTACGTTGGAGCGTTTTCTTACTTTCCTTGATGAAAACGGGTTTTCGCTCCTGGAGGGGTTGGCACGGGTGGGGGAGGCGCCGGGACTTACCAGCCGCGCGGTCAATGCCTTAAGCGGGTTTCACCGCTTTTTCCAGGGGATTTATGAACAACGGGAGCAGTTCTCCGTTTCCCGGCTAACCAAGGAAATTCTGGAAGAATCCGGTTACCTCCGGGAACTCCGGGAGGAAGATACGGTGGAGGCCCGGAGCCGCCTGGAGAACCTTGATGAATTTTTAGCCTTGACCTCCGGGTTTGAAATGAACAGTGATGACAAGTCCCTCGCCCGTTTTTTGGAACAAGTGGCCTTAGTGGCGGATGTGGATCATTACGACCGGGACCAGAACGGGATAACCCTGATGACAATCCATTCCGCAAAGGGACTGGAATTTCCCGTGGTTTTTCTGGTGGGTATGGAAGAAGGGCTCTTTCCCCATAGCCGGAGCCTGATGGAACCCGCGGAAATAGAGGAAGAAAGAAGATTGTGTTACGTGGGGATGACCAGGGCTAAAGAAAGGTTGTATTTGACCTATGCGCTGATCAGAACCATGTACGGTGGAAGACAGCTTTCTACCCCCTCCCGTTTTCTCAGGGAGGTCTCCTCCTTGCAGGAAATCTCCTCTTTGCAGGGACCCTCCAGCCCGGAGGTTTTCCGGGGGGCGCCGGCCGGCCCCGGGACCGGGTCCGGGCCTGTGGTAGATAAGCCAGTACTTTCTTTAGGGGATGAGGTGATCCATGCCAAATGGGGGCGGGGCGTTGTTGTCGCCCTCCGGGAGATTGATGGAGACACTGCTGTTACTGTGGCCTTCCCCGGTAATGATCTGCGGGAGATGCTGCTTTCACTGGCGCCCTTGGAAAAGGTGGGGCAAGGGGTTGATTTTTCCAGCTAAATCCGGGTTTTAGTGGAAGGGAATGAATGGGGGAGGGGCGAAGAACCTATCTCAGGAAACTGGGAGGGAGGCTCTTGTTTAAATTAGCCGGTAACAAATGGGTTTATGTATACGTACTCGTCTCTCTTATGGTTGCGTTTTTTTCCCCTTCCCTCCTCCCCGCGGAAAATACCCGGCCCCTGTTTTTTGAAGGAAGAGCCGTCAACGGGGAGGCCAGGATTTATCAGGGCTGCTTTTACCTGCCGCTCTCCTTTTTTTCCGAATATTTGCATACCGCGGCGGTCTGGGATAAAGAGACCGGAAAGATCCAACTGCAGGCCGGAGCTCATCTCCTGACCATGCAGGAGGATGCTGCCGAGATCTCCTGGGGCGGAGAAAAACGCCGCTTGGCTGCAACCCCCCGGCAGGCGGAAGGAGGCCTTTGGCTGCCGGTAGAGGTTGCTAAATTTTTGGGTGTGAGGGAGGAGAAGACCACCGGGGAACGGCTCTCTCTCTCCTGGGAAAAGAATTATCTCCTTTCCATCAGGAATACGGATTATCAGGGGCGGCCGGCTTTTTTGTTCCAGACGGCACGGCCCTTTACCTATGAAGCGTTTTTATTGGAAGACCCGGCCCGCCTGGTCATTGACTTTCAAGGGGTCGACTCCTATCCGCTAATGACCGGGGTAGAATTGGCAACATCGCCGCCGGTAACAGGAATCCGCAGTAGCAGGTTTAGCGAGGACAAGCTACGGGTGGTCTTCGACCTTTCGCGGCTGGCCGGGTACAGGATTGTTGAAGCGGCGGAGGACCCCGCCAAACTCCAGGTGGTTTTTAACAGTCTGCTGACGGATGCCGGTTATCTGCCGGCAGGGGAAGAAGGGGGTCCCCTGGTCTATGTGGAAACTTCCCATCCGGTTTCCAGCCGGTCCAGTTTTTTGCCGGACCCGGACCGGCTGGTGGTGGATATCTCCGATGCCACGCTGGCAGGGGAGGCGATGACCATCCCCGGCGACGGCGACTGGGTTGAGCAGGTAAGGATCAGCCAGTTTGACCCGCATACGATCCGGCTTGTTCTTTATATAAACGGCGCCCACGACCATGTGGCAGCCGCCGTCCGCGACCGGCCCAACCGCCTGGAAATCAGGCCCACGCAGGAAATCACCGGGATCGACTGGAATGACCGGGAAAAAAGGCTGCAGATCAAGAGCACCGGACCGCTGCAGGAAGAGATCCGGAAGATCCCCGGCGGCCTGGTGGTGGAGTTGCGGGATGCCGTCTTAACAGATACGGTGCAAAACGGCGGCAATAGAGAAGGGATTAAGGTGGCGACTGAAGATCCGTCCGGGGTAAGAGTGGAGGTGGCGATCCCGGAAGGCCGGGCTTACGATTACCGGGTGGAATTTGCGAAAGATAAAAGGGAGATGGTTTTGACCATAACCCAGTTGCCGCTTAGCGGGAAAGTGATTATTCTCGATCCCGGGCACGGGGGGATCGATGCCGGCGCCATTGGCACCCGGGGAACGCGGGAGAAAGAGATCAACCTGGATGTCGCTTTACGGTTGAAGAAGAGGTTGGAAGAAGCCGGGGCGCGGGTCGTAATGACCAGGGAGGACGATTCTTATCTCGGCCTTTATGAGCGGCCGGCAGTGGTCAACCGCTTCGACGGTGTCTTGGCCATCAGTTTGCATGCGAATTTTCACCCCAATCCCAAAGTCCGCGGGGTGGAGGTTTTTTACCATCCGGGCCGGGAGAGCAGCCGGAAGCTGGCGGAGTATATCTTTACCAGCATAACGAAGGCCACAGGGCTTACGGGCCGCTCCATCAAAACCGACAAGGAAATGGTCTTCCCCAGGGAAACACAGATGCCGTCGGTCCTGGTGGAGATGGGGTTCCTCTCCAATCGCCAAGAAGAAGAACTCTTCAGGAAAAGCGAGTTCCGGGAGAAACTGGCTGCCGGTCTTTTCCTCGGGATCCTCCGTTACTTAGGCGGGGAATAGGC
>DUNX01000028.1 GCA_012839115.1 Bacillota bacterium | reverse complement strand
GAAGCCAGCGCCAGGCGTCCCACGATCTCCGCTAACCGGTTTTCCAAGAGGTTGATTTGGGCCTGGATTTCTTCTTCCTTCTGACCGGTCGCCGAATTCTTCTGGGCTAGAAACTCCTCGTACGTCCCGTGAAAGGTCTTGATTTTCCGGTCCTCAATCGTCATAATCCGGTCCGCAACCGCACTGATCAGCCGGCGGTCATGGGAGACCAGTAATAGGGTTTGGTCATATTCACCCAGTACTTCCTCCACCACTTCCAGCGAGTTCAAATCCAGATAATTCGTGGGTTCATCCAAGATCAAAAGGTTTAGGTCTTTTAAAAGCATTTTTGCAAAGGAAACCTTAACGCGTTCACCGCCGCTTAAAACACCCACCGGTTTGAAGACATCCTCCCTTTTCAATAACAACCTGGCCAGCAAGGTCCGGGCAAAGGATTCCTCATATCTACTTTCAGCCATGACATTTTCAAGGATGGACAAGTTTTCATCTAAGATCTCCATCTCCTGGCTGAAGTAACCGATTTTGGCGCCCGGAGCAACTCTAATCCCAGCCTCCCGGTTCATGATCATCTTTAATAAAGTGGTTTTCCCGGAACCGTTCGGACCAAGCAAAGCAACCTTGGCGCCGTTGGTAATAATAAACTCCGCATCCTGAAAGATGACCAGGTCACCATAGCTTTTCTTCAAATTATGACCTTCAATGACTACTTTGCTATGGAGTTTCTTGTCCCCCTGTATATCCAATTTGAGGACCTCTTGTTTCCTTGGTTTTTCTTTAACCGCCAACTGTTTTATCCTGGCCTCAATGCTCTTTACTGAACGCTCCAGTGTTGCCTTGGCCTTTTGGTTTCCCATCTTGTGCAGTCGCGCCTCGGAATTACCCATCCTGCTTGGCGTCTTCTTAACCGACCGGGCTTTCTGCCGGAGCTCAACAGCTGTCCTTTCCAGCCGCTTTTTCTCGCTTATATACCGGTCATATTCAAACTGGGCCCTTGCTTTTTCTTCCGCCTTTTGTGCGCTATAGGCGCTGTAGTTGCCAGTATACAGCTTAACTTTACCGTACTCGACCTCCAAAATTTTATTACAAAGCTGATCAAGAAAACCCCGGTCATGGGCGATAATCACAAAAGCCCCCTGGTACTCGGCCAACCGCCTTTCCAAAAGCTCTATGCCTTCCAGATCAATATTGCTCGTCGGCTCGTCGGCAAAGAGCAACGGGCAGTCAGCCTCAAAACTTGCGGCCAGTTTAAACCTGGTTTTTTCCCCACCGCTCATCTTTTCGCTCCAGGTCGTTGCCACCCCAAACTTTGAAGCCATCTCCGGGGTGATTCTCTTCTTCTCCGCCGGCGCCAACTGGGAAACATAAGCACATTTTGTATAGAGCTTGACCCACCCTTCATCCGGTTCCAACCTTTGACTTAAAATATCGAGCAAGGTGGTTTTACCGGCGCCATTCGCCCCCACCACGCCAATCCGGTCGCCGGAATAAATCCGTAAGTTCTCCAGGTCAACCACCAACCGGTCGCCAAAAGACTTTTTTATCTTCCCGCACTCAAGTAGTAAAATAAAAAATCCCCCCTGACGAACTGGAGAGGATAGTAGCACAAAAAAGTATAAATTATACTCGCCTGACCCAAAAACAGGCGGGGAAACCCCTGGCTTACCAGTAGGTTTATCCCCATTTTCTGCGTATCAGCAATTACCGGTACTATCCACTCACAGTTAATAAAATAGCAAGCAGAGCCATTCGCTTTAATGACCCTTAAGAGTTTCTATTCAACTGTTTTCGTGAGTGGATTAATCAAACATCAGCTGCTGATACCTTGCCCTTTCTGAAAGTATTAACCGGTTTAACAGTATTATAGAACCCGTTTCCGAAAATGTCAAATTGAACGCCATGTTCGTCATTCCCATACCCGGGTTTTGGTGGTGACAATACCACTGGACAGAGCTTCTTTTCTTTTTAGAGTAATAATGACAACGTCCCGCCGACAATCAGGACCAGGCCGGTCAG
>DUNX01000027.1 GCA_012839115.1 Bacillota bacterium | reverse complement strand
GCTTTACGGGGTGGAAGTAAAATTCTACTCCTCCCGCCTGGAACTCAGCAACAACCTGGAGACAGAGATTGGGAACCTTTTTGCCGCCGGCGACGGGGCCGGTGTCACCAGAGGTTTGATGCAGGCTTCGGTCTCGGGCGTGGTCGCGGGGAGAGAGATCAAGAAGCGGCTTTGAGCCTTTATCCGCCTTCATTTACTGAACCTTGCAAAAAAGGTGTAAATGACCTCCGTGGGCCTGGGGACTGGAACATCGCTTAAGACGAGGGAACCGTAAACAGTCACCAGAAACCATATGATGGCGAATACCAGCAGTGTACGGCGTTGCTGATCCCGGATCAACCGGGGAACCTGGTAGAGAGCGATTAAAATCATAACCAACCACAGACCAAGCAAGATATCCTCTCCTTTTCTTGAGCAGGGTCGCCCGCACGTATCTACCCCTACGAGGGCAAGCAAGCCCGCGTACGGGTTCGCCAATGGGTTCGCGCGTGCTGGGGTGTTACTTGCGAAGGGGAGAGGTGAGGATCAGCCCTGAACGCTTGATGGGGGCTTCGACCAGAAACTCTACGGGCAACTGGCAAAAGGCCTCTTCCCACCGGCCGGCCAGGTTTTCCTCCCACAGGCGGGGGCATTTACGGTAGATGACATTGCCGAAGCCGAAGATATCCGCTTTCAGTTCTTTGGCACGGGTGAGCGAGCGTTTACATTCGCGGCGGATTGCTTCGGCAAAACGGTTTTCCAGGTCTTGGTCAAGACTTTTGTCCAGGCGGGGAACTTCCCCGGGAGATGCCACCAGGTCCTGGAGAAGTCCCTCGGCTTTGATCTCAACGGTAATCATGACCTCCCCGCCGTTGATTGTTGGTTTGATTTTCGCCTGCATTTTTATGATTTCAATGGTGGCCAGGCCATTTTTCTCGGGCAGTTCTACGACGACTACCCCTCTTTGTAAGGTGTTCTTGATCCAGTTTTGCCCCCTGGTTTCATGACTGTCCATCCAGCCGGCCATTTTATCCCCGCGAAATACGGCCGCCCCTATGATCTCCACCGGAGCCCTCGACTGGGATTGCTGGTCATTGCTTTGCTGGTCTTTGCCTTGCTGCTGGTTCTCGCCTTGCCGGCTTGAGCCGGTTTTTTGGGGGTGGACTTTTAGCCGGGCCAGGATCATCTCCTCGCCGGGCCTGGTGTATTCGACAAGCTTCTTTAGTAACCGGGAGTCGGGGATGATGGACCGTTCGATACCGGTAATGCGGAGAAGACGGTCGATGGCGGTCGCGGGTAGGAACTCCAAAGGGAACTCGGCGCGCAGGAGCTCTTCTAAATCCCCATCCACCACCGCCGTTTGTATATTGGTGCGTAGTTCCCGGTTTCTTTGGAATAGCTCCAGTACCGGCCAGATCCCTTCACGGGCCAATTTTTCCGAGAAAAGCAGAACCAGCGTGTGGGAAAACCGGATCTGCCTGGTGGTCCCTTGACTGAGGTTTAAGATGGCCTCAAAAGGTGTGTGCCCACGGGCAGAATGAACCCAGAAGGGCAGTTTATTCCCGCCGCCACCGCCGGCCCCGCCTTCCACACCGGCTTGGAATAGCGGATTGGCCAGCACTACGATGGCCTTATACATATTTTCCTCGTCCAGATCAAAGGCGAGCAGTAAGGAACTGGCCAGCCATTCCGGTTCCCGGTTATCCCAGCATCCGTTGGTAAAAAGGGAAAGCAGGCAAAAAACGACAGTAATTTTTAGAAAATCACCGCCTGGTCTGAGCATAAGGTCCCCTTGGTTTATTATTCCGGTCTTCATCCGGGTTTTATCCGGCGTTTTTTAATATATTTTTTTCCTCCCCGGCCGGCATGGCGGATCAGATAGGCGGCCCAAAGCAGCAGGTAGGGAAGGACAGTAACAGTCATGGAGTAGGGAAAGAAGATCCGGGGGTTAAAGAATTTGACCAAATCAAGAAGATCATCGTAGGTATGGACGGCCAAAATGACCCAGAAGACAGCCATGGGGCCAATTAGCGACCGGTAGTCGCGGATTTTTGCGATCTGTGAGACCCCCCGGGCGCCGCAATACAGAAAGACAGCAAGATTAATAAATATGCCCAAGCCCCAGGCTATTACCACCAGGGCCTCGATCCGTTCGACAAAGCGGCTGATCTCAATAGCCCTGGTCATGAGGAAAAATGTGAAAAGTGTGCTGGATCCTATTTTTGGCCCGAGTACGCCGACAACGGTGACAGTGGAGAGGATCAGGAGTATTCCGGAGAGAAGAGCGGCCAAAACTGCGGAGGCCACGGCTTTACGCGGCGTCGTCAGAGTGGGGACCAAGATGCCGAGGACGAGGAGGTTTTGATTGCCTAACGCGGCGGGAGTAAGCGCGCCGGAGATGACCGGGCCAAGGCCGCGGCTTAAGACCGGCTGGACATTGGTATATTCAAAGGCCTTGAGGGCCCCGAGCAAACTGGCGGCGATGAAAAAAATATAGAAAAAGATTAAAGCATCGGCGGTGCGGGCGATGGTTTCAACGCCCAAGACGGCGGCGACAGCAGCCAGCAAGACCATGGAGGAGACGAGGAAGATCAGGGGGGTATGGGGGAGGAACCCGATAGTCAAGAGTTCGGCGTAGATCCGGACCTCCGTGGCGGCGGTATTAAGAAAGGTCCAGAGAAAGAAGAAGCAAATTATGGTGCCGCCGGTCTTGCCCAATAGTCTCTGGCTGTATTCGATGACGGTTTCTTCGGGAAATTTAACCGCCAGGCCGCCGATGAGGAGGATCGTGAGGAGGGTCGCAGCCAGGCTGATAATCGCCGACAGCCAGGCATCCTGTCCTGCTGTACCGGTGGTGAGCACCGGGAGGGTGGCAATGGTGACGGTGGAACGGATCATGAAAAGCATAAAAACAAGCTGGCGGTTGTGGATCTTCTCAGTGGTCATTTTTTCTTCCCTTCCCGGTTTTTTCTTTCTCCTCTTTTTCAATGCCGGGCCGTGGTTTTTGGCCTTCGGGCTGGCGCACCGGTTCTCTCGCCCCCAGCAGGAGGGGACGGGTAGTCATCCGCCACCGCCAGGTACGGAAGGCAAGATCTTTAAAGCTCTGTAAGATAAGAGGGGTCATGGGGGCAAGGTAGGGATAACCGAACGACCGGACACTGGCCATGTAGATCAGTACCAATAGCCCGCCGAATTGTATGCCAAAAAGGCCAAAAGCCCCGCCGAGGAAGATAAAGATGAACCGGAGGAGCCGGGCGGCGATACCGAAGGAGAAATTGGGTACAGTAAAAGAGGCAATGGCCGTCAAGGAGACGATGATTACGACCGGGGGTGAGACCAGCCCGGCCCGGATGGCCGCGTCCCCCAGGACCAGGGCGCCGACAATACTGATGGCCGGCCCAATGGCCCGCGGCAGGCGGATCCCGGCTTCACGCAAAAGTTCAAAGAGGATTTCCATGAGGAAAACCTCGGCCACTACGGGGAAGGGCACACCTTCCTTGGCCGCGGCGATCCGTAACAGCAACTGGGCTTGGAGCAGTTCATTATGGAAGACAATGACTGCCACATAGATCCCGGGGAGGAAGACGGAGATGCCAAAGGCGAAATACCGGAGGGTCCGGAGGAAAGTAGCGATATAGATATTTTCGTAATAATCATCCGGGGCCTGCAGCAGCATGGGGAGATCCATCGGCGCCACCAGGACAAAGGGGGTGTTCTCCGTAATAATCGCCACTCTCCCCTCGAGCAGGCAGCCGGTCACCCGGTCCGGCCGCTCGGTCTGGAAGAGGAGAGGGAAGATGCTGAAGGGGTTGTCTTCAATAAAATCTTCGATGTAGCCGCTGCCGACAATGGCATCGGTTTTGATCCGGCTTACCCGTTGCCTCACCTCCTGGACCAGTTCTTCGCTGGCCAGGCCTTTGATGTAAAGGATACCCACTTTGGTCCGGCTCAGGCTGCCGAGGGTGAACTCTTCCAGCCAGAGGTTGGGGGTTTTAATCCTCTTCCGCAAGAGGGCGACATTTGTATAAAAACTTTCAATAAAACCATCCCGCGGGCCGCGGATGACGGATTCGGCGGAAGGCTCCTCGATATTCCGGTATTTGAAGCCCCAGGTGTCGCAGGCCAGGCCGGTGGCGCTCCCGTGGCAGAGGATGACGGAGTAGCCGTTGGTCAGGGCGCTCCAGAGTTCGTCCACAGTTGCGACTTCTTTGGTCTCCGCCGACTGCAACAGGCGCCGGCGGAACTCTTGAAGCAGGTTGGGGCCGGCCCCTTTTCCCACTGGCGACTG
>DUNX01000003.1 GCA_012839115.1 Bacillota bacterium | reverse complement strand
TTCTCCGGGGAGCAGGGGAATCCCGCCGATTTAAAAGAACTCTTAGTGGCAAGAAATTTCAATCCCCGTGATATCCGCCGGGTAAGGGCAAATTTCCGGACGGTCGGTCCGGTAGAGGTTACCTATTTCAACGTGGATGAACCGGGCCTTCCCTTCCGCAAGGCGATGCGCGTGAGGACCCTGGCCGCCACGGAACTTCCCTGGGAGGCTCAGGTAAGATGGGATGTCCTGCAGTCGGTTAGGAAAGGGGATCTGATCTTTGCCCGCCTATGGCTCCGGAGCAGCCTGCAAGGGGATATCCAGCGGGCGCCCATTACCAACTTGCTGATTAAAAGAAAGGAGGACACAGGCCAGGCCTTGCAGAAGGGCCGCCACCGGCCGGTCACGGGGGAATGGCATCCCTACTATTATTACGCGGTGATGCCCGCCGCTTCCCGCGATTGGTACCTGGAGTTCCATATCGGCTATTTTGAACAAGAGTTTGAGGTTGGCGGCGTGGAGATCGTGAACCTGGGGAACGCCGCGCGTGAAGGGTTCGACCTCTCGCTGCTGCCGGTAACGGAGACAGAAAACGCCCTTACCTACCCTGGGCAGGAGCCGGAGGCGCCCTGGCGGCAGGTGGCCAAGGAGCGGATCCAGGAGCTCCGCATGGCAAAACTCGTGGTGGAAGTGGTCGACGGGGAGGGGAAACCCCTTCCCGGCGCAGAGGTAAAGGTGGAAATGGAGCGGCACGCCTTCCCGTTTGGGACGGCGGTTACCGCGCAACGACTCACCGGGAACCAGCCGGATGACGAAAAATACCGGCAGGTGGTAAAGGAGCGGTTTAACCGGGTGGTCTTTGAGAACGATCTGAAAACCCCGCCTTGGTCCGGCCAATGGGGGAAGAACTACAGCCGGGAGAAGGTCCTAAAAGCCCTGGACTGGCTGGACGAGCAGGGTATTCCCGCCCGTGGCCATACCCTTTTCTGGGCAACCCATAAACATATGTTGACCGGCGCCGGGATGACGGTACGGGAGATCAAAAACAACGTGGAGGCACGGATCAGGGACCGGCTGACCGCACTTGCGGGGAGGCTGGTGGAGTGGGACGTCCATAACCACCCGGTGATGTTTACGGAGATCACGGATGATATTGGCTGGGAGGCCACCCTTGATTTCTGGCGGCTCGCACGGGAACTGGATCCCCAGGCCCGGCTGGCGGTTAACGAGGGCTCCATCCTTCCTTTCTCCCACTCCCTGAAAGATAAGTACAAGGAACGGATCTCCTGGCTTTTGGCGAGGGGGGCGCCGGTGGAGGCCATCGGTTTTATGTCCCATTTTTCCTCCGCCACGGTGACCCCGCCGGAGAGGATCTGGGAGATCCTCGACGAATTTGCCGGATTCGGACTGCCCTTGGTAATAACCGAATTTGACATGGCGATCAATGACCGCCACCCGGAAGAAGTGCAATTACAGGTTGATTTTACCCGCGATTTCCTCATTGCCGTTTTCAGCCACCCGGCGGTCGATTCCTTTTTGAGCTGGGGTTTTTGGGCCGGGCAGCACTGGAAGCCGGAAGCCGCCTTTTATGACAAGGAATGGAACCTTCGCCCGCACGGCCAGGCTTATATGGATCTGGTCTTTGGCGAGTGGTGGACAGAAGAGGTCCTGACCACGGATGAAGACGGCAGGGCCGAAGTGTACGGTTTTAAAGGGGAATATAAGATAACCGCCGCCGCCAACGGGTGGACAGCCGGGACAGAGATGCAACTTGGCGACGGCGGAACCACGGTCCGGCTGGAAATCAAATAGAACCGGGGCGTGTATACGGTTGGTTGGCTATGGGTTGAGCGTTTGCAGACGGCCGGAATCCGGCCGTCTGGTATTTTAAGAGTGGTTATCTTTGCGATTAAGGGCGTTTATTGGAATTCTCCTGCGTGGGCATGAAGCCACTCCCGGACCGGGGGGACGATTGCTTCCAGAGTACCGCCGGTAAACGGGTTGTTCAGGTTGGCCAGGGCGACCAGTTCCAGGAAGGGCTTGCTGCCGCCGGCCCGGCAGAGCCGGAGGTAGTCCTGCCAGGCTTTTTCCCGGCCGGTATTGGCCTTCTGCCAGAACTGCAAGGCACAGACCTGGGCCAGGGTATAATCGATGTAGTAAAAGGGGCTGGTAAAGATATGGCCCTGCCGGAACCAGTAGCCGCCCCGCTGCAAGAGGTCGTTCCCTTCATAATCCCGGTGGGGCAGGTATTTCTCTTCAATCGCCCGCCAGGCCCGTTTGCGTTCCTCCGCTGTGGCTTCCGGGTGTTCATAGACCCAGTGTTGGAATTCATCGACCGCTGCCCCGTAGGGGATGAAGAGGATCGCCCCGCTCAAGTGGGCGAATTTATACTTCCCTTCGTCTTCGCCAAAGAACAGGCGCATCCACGGCCAGGTCAAGAACTCCATACTCATGGAGTGAATCTCGCAAGCCTCCAGGGTTGGCCAGAGATATTCCGGGACCGCAAAGTCCCTGCTGGAATAGACCTGAAAGGCATGGCCGAACTCATGGGTTAAAACGTCGATATCACCGGAAGTACCGTTGAAATTGGCAAAGATGAACGGCGACTGGAACTTGGGGATATAGGTGGCAAACCCCCCGCCGGCCTTGCCTTTCTTGGCGAGGAGGTCGAACAATTCCTTTTCCGCCATGTAAGTAAAGAATTCGCCGGTTTCCGGGGAAAGTTCATCATACATCCTCTGTCCCCGCTCGATGATCCACTCCGGGCCCCCTTTGGGCACGGCGTTTCCCGTGGGGAAGGTGAGCGGTTCGTCGTAGTATTTCAGGGTGGCCAGCCCCAACCTCCCGGCCTGTTGCTTTCTTAAAGAGACGGCCAGGGGCACAATATGTTCATGGATCTGTCGCCGGTAACCGGCGACCATGGCCGCGTTGTAGTCGGTCCGGGACAAGCGGGCGTAACCGAGGTCGACAAAGTTCTCAAACCCTAATTTTCTCGCAATTTTGTCGCGGACCTTCACCAATTGGTCGTAAATCTCGTCGAATTGGCCTTCATGGGCGGCAAAAAAACTGGTATAGGCTTCGTGGGCCTCCCTGCGCACCGTTTGTTCCTTTGCTTCCATGAAGGGGCCCATCTGGGCCAGGTTTCTTTCCTCCCCGGCAAAGGGGATCCGGGCGGAAGCCCGGAGTTTTGTATATTGACTGGCCAGCTTGTTCTCGGTTTGCAGGTCGGGGATGATCTCCGGGGCAAAGGTCTTCAAATGGGTTTCGGCGATCCGGAAAAGCTGCCGTCCCCACTTCTCTTCCAGTTGGGGACGGTTTTCTGATTGCACCAGCGCTTGGTAATACCTGAAGACCAGGCCTTCATAGGCTGGGGAAACCTCGTCAAAATAGTCGTTCTCCGCTTCGTAGAAAGGGTCGGTGGTATCGATGGCATGCCTAATCGTCACCAGACTGGCCATGGACGCAAACTCGTTGCGCAGGGCGTTGATCTGCTGCATGGCCGCATCTTGAGCGGCAAAGGATCTTGCCGTGGTGAACTCTTGTAGCAGCCGGTTGAACTCGGCTTCGACCTTTTCCAGTAACGGCCGGTGGTATTCGTAGTCCTTAAAAGCCTTCTCCATCACCAAACCTCCCGGTTTTGAGATTACAATCGGTAATAACTTTGAGATTATTCTATTATAAAATCCATGGGGTTGCAAGGAAAACCGCGGGAAAACTACGGTGAGAAAAAACGCACCAAAAGGATAAACCCAGCATCCTCTTGGTGCAGAAAATAGTAAAAGCGCACGTGCGTTATAAAATTCATGGTGCCTAATTTCCCACCAAGGCCGGCCTGTAGAGATTCATGTTCGCCAATGGTCGCGCGGTGGCCGGGGCGGCCCGTGCCCGGAAACGGTTAGTTGCGGACCAGGTAGGAGTAGGCCGAGAGCGCTGCTTTGGCTCCTTCGCCGGCGGCGACAATAATCTGTTTATGCGGGACATCAGTAACATCCCCGGCGGCGAAGACCATCGGGATATTGGTGCGGTTGCAATTGTCCACAATAATTTCGCCTTCCCCGTTCTTCTCCAGTCCACTAGAGAAGGAGGAATTGGGAATCAAGCCGATCGCCACAAAGACGCCGTCTACCGCCAAATAACGTTCGCTGCCGGGGCCGTCGTCTTGGCTGCGGACCTTAATGCCCTGGACAAACCGGTCCCCGGTTATCTCTGTAATCATCGAAGAGTTCAGGATTTCCACGTTCTCCGCCCCAAGCACCCTTTCCTGGAGGATCTGGTCGGCGGTGGGTTCTTTGCCCAGGTTGACAATATAGGTCTTGTTGGTGATCCGCGACAACTGTTGGGCGTATTCAAAGGCGGAGTTGCCGCCGCCGGCGACCGCCACTGTTTTTCCGGCAAAGAACGGCGCATCACAAGTGGCGCAATAAGCAACCCCTTTGCTTTGAAATTCATCTTCACCGGGGACTTGAAGTTTCTTGTAGGTTTTGCCGGTGGCGACAATCATCGTCCTGGCCATGTAGGCGCCGCCAGTAGTTTTCACTGTCAGCAGGCGGCCTTCGGTTATCAGTTCAACCAGCGGTTCCTGTTCTTTTATTTTTATCCCGTATCTTTTTGTGTGGTCGGCAAATTTATCAACCAACTCGGCGCCGGTGATCATCTGAAAACCCATATAATTCTCTATACCCATGCTCCAATTGGTCTGGCCGCCGATATCTTCGGTCACGACCAACAGATCCAGGCCTTTGCGTGCCCCGTAAATCGCGGCACTGATCCCGGCAGGGCCTGCCCCGGCGATGACAAGGTCATAGATTTTTTCCTGATTCATTCTGCCAACCCCAGTAACTCACTGATTTTTTTCCGGTCGAAACCGACAACCATCTGGTCGTCAATCTCCACAACCGGTACAGACATTTGACCGGATTTACTCATCATCTCCTCCATGCCTTCTTTATCCGTGGCCACGTTTATCTCATCGTACTTGATATTGTAGGCATCCAAGAAGGCTTTAGCTTTGTTGCAATGAGGGCAGGTGGGGACAGAATAAATTTTTACCTTTGCCATGCCGGTTCCCTCCTTTTTAATCCTATTATTGGTTTTACGGAAATAACTCTATACT
>DUNX01000026.1 GCA_012839115.1 Bacillota bacterium | reverse complement strand
CTTAAATAGCTCCGGACATTCTAAAATTCTCAACCCATTATTGCCTTCTGTAGTAGCACAGCCGTTAGCAATATTCAATGCGCACACTCACGACTACTCATCAGGATACACACCTGCGATTACTCATCGGGACACACACGATGTACCAGGGACATTCTAGCACTTGTCAATACAGAAGATGATGAAGATATTTAAAAATCTGCAGTTCAGTAGAATCCTCCCTTCTATAAAAAGCCCTCTCCGTAAAGGAGAGGGCTTTTTATACACCTTTGTTTACACTGGTTTTACCTGTTGCCTTTCGTAAAAAAAAGGAATCGGTAAACAAGCGGTGAATATATACTAATAACCAGGTTTAGACTGGGTACGGCTTGACAAAAGAATATTGTGGCTAGGGGTGCTTGCTAAAGCGGGCTGAGAAAGGAGATAATTCCTGACCCTTGGAACCTGATGTGGGTAATCCCACCGGAGGGAAGCCAGAATTACCGGGGCGGACCGGAGGAAAAACAACTCTGGTTTCAGACCAGGCTGGGAAGGCCGGAAGAGACCGGACCGGACCGGGCCGTCACGATCTATTCCAAGACCGGGCTTGACCTAGACACCAACCGGCTTAAACCGGATCTGGAATAGGCATAGAGAAGAGGCTTACCTTCACGGTAGGTCTCTTTTTAGTTTGGTTTCAGTTTAGGTTCAAGACACACGGTGAAGCGGGCGCCCGGCCACAGGGAGGAGGAGAAAAGTGGAGGTTTATCTGAACGGGCAACGGGAGAAAGTCAACCCGGGGGAGACGGTCCGGGAGTTGCTTTCTCGTAAAGGACTCGGGAACGCCAAAGTTGTTCTGGTCTATAACAGCCGGGTTTTGCTGGAGGAGGAATGGGGAGAGCTTCTGGAGGACGAGGCGGTAATTGAAGTCCTGAGCTTTGTGGGAGGAGGTTAATATTTATCATGACAAGAGAAGACAGGCTGGAGATTGGTGGGAAGAGCCTTAATAGCCGGCTTTTTGTTGGTACAGGCAAACTTCCTAATCAGTTGTTGCCCGGGGTGATCGCTGCTGCAGGAACAGAAGTAGTAACCGTGGCTTTACGCCGGGTGGATTTCCGGTCACCTCAGGAAAACCCTCTTTCTTATATCCCGGAGAATGTAATTGTCATGCCCAATACTTCCGGGGCGCGCGATGCCGGGGAAGCGGTGAAAATCGCCAGGCTGGCGCAGGCGGCTGGGTGCGGGAACTGGGTGAAAATCGAAGTTATTACCGATCAGAAGTACCTGCTTCCCGATAATGAAGAAACAGTAAAGGCCACGGAGATCCTGGTACAAGAGGGTTTTGTCGTCTTACCATATATCATGCCGGATCTGATCATTGCCCGCCAGTTGGAGGAGGCCGGGGCGGCGGCGGTTATGCCGTTGGGGGCGCCGATTGGCAGCAACCGGGGGCTACGCAGCCGGGAATTTCTCCGGATTCTTGTGGAAGAAATTAATCTTCCGGTGATTATTGACGCCGGTATTGGCAAACCATCGGAAGCAGCGGCAGCCATGGAGATGGGCGCGGATGCCGTGCTGGTGAATACAGCGATTGCCACCGCCGGGGATCCGGCCCTGATGGCCGGGGCGTTTGCCGCAGCGGTAAAGGCGGGCAGGGAGGGCTATTTAGCCGGACCGGGCCCTTCCTCCCTTTACGCCGCCGCTTCCTCGCCCTTAACTGGTTTTTTGCGCGAGGTATCCAAATGAGTTTTTGGCAAGAGTTACAAGGTTATGAGGGTTTTGATTTTGACGGTTTTTGGCGCCGGACCGGTCCGGAAGATGTCCGCCGCGTCCTTGCCGGGGAAAACCGGCAACCGCTGGATTTTTTGACCCTGTTGACGCCGGCGGCCGCCGGCTATCTGGAAGAGATGGCCGGCCTTGCCCAGGATATTACCAGGCGCAATTTTGGCAACGTCATCCTACTCTACACCCCGTTATACCTGGCGAACCATTGCGTTAACCATTGCCGGTACTGCAGTTTCAATGCCCGGCAACAGATTGAGCGCCGCCGGCTCTCCATGGCAGAGATAAGAGAAGAGGCGGGGGCCATTGCCGGTCTTGGCTTTCAGGATCTATTGGTCCTTACCGGTGAATCCCGTTCCGTGACGCCCTTAAGCTATCTTGAAGAAGCGTTGGACGTTTTGCAGGGGTACTTTTCCGCCATTGGCCTGGAGATCTATCCGCTGGCCACAGAAGAGTACCGGCGGCTTCTTAAGGCCGGCGCCGATTACTTAACCATCTACCAAGAGGTCTATAACAGGAAGGTCTACGCCTATATGCACCCGCGGGGACCGAAACGGAACTACCTGTTCCGGCTTGAGGCCCCGGAAAGGGCGGCTGCTGCCGGTATGCGGGGGGTGACGATCGGGGCATTGCTGGGTTTGGATGACTGGCGACGGGAGGCCTTCTTTACCGGCCTGCACGTCGCTTACCTGCAGAGAAAATTCCCCCAGGTCGAGGTGGGCGTTTCCGTGCCGCGGGTCTGTCCCAATGCGGGCGGCTTCATCCCGCCGGTCAGCGTCAATGACCCGGAACTGACCCAGATCATCCTGGCCTTCCGGTTGTTTTTACCGCGGGCGGGGATCAGCGTTTCGACCAGGGAAAGGCCGTGGTTACGAAACCATCTGCTTCGATTGGGGGTAACCCGGATCTCGGCGGCCTCGGTAACCGCTGTTGGCGGCCATGCCCGGCCAGAGAACGGAACAGAGCAGTTCAAACCGGCAGACGGCCGGACGGTCGAAGAGATAAAGGCGGCGATCACCGCCTGTGGTTACCAACCGGTCTATAAAGACTGGCACCGGTTGTGGTAAGGTTGTTGGGATAAGGACTTTATCATGCAACCGGGGCAACTGGGACGCGCGCGCGACCCCGGGCCGGCTTGGCTTGGGAAAACTCCTGGACCGGTCCGGATTTTGGTAACGCTGCAGAAAAACTATGGGAGTGGATGTAGTTCTTGATTGGCGCCGGTTTTTGCCAAGAAGGGAGGCAGGGAAAAAGATGATGCCCAGGACGGAGGGGGCGCAAGCCTTCGAAGCGGAACTGGAAGACCTGTGGGGAAAAAAATTCTACCGGGTGATCAGGAAAGTCCGGATCGGACTGGCCGGGGCCGGGGGTTTGGGTTCAAACTGCGCCGCGTATCTGGTCCGGTCCGGATTTAGGCGTTTGCGGGTGGTGGACTTCGACCGTGTCAGTTTTGCCAACCTTAACCGGCAGTTTTATTTCCAGGCACAGGTGGGTATGGAAAAGGTCTATGCCCTCCGGGAGAATCTGCTCCGGATTAACCCTTCCCTGGAGTTGGACCCGGTGGTAGCCCGAGTTGGGCGGGAAAATTTCCAAACACTCTTTGGGGATTGCGATATCCTGGTGGAGGCCTTTGACGACCCGGAAGAAAAGCAGGCCTTGACCCGGCTCTTTTTTGCCGGCCGGGCGGAGCGCCTCCGCCCTTACCTGCTGATTGCCGCCTCCGGGATTGCGGGATGGGGCGCGAGTGACGCCATCGGCTGCCGCAAGGTACTGGACTGTTTCTACCTGGTTGGTGACGAAAAAACCGCTGTGGACAAAGACCACCCGCCCCTGGCGCCGCGGGTAAATATTGTCGCTGCCAAGCAGGCTGATTTGGTCCTGGCTTTTGTCTGCCGTAACCGCCACCTGTGGGCGGAAGCTAAGGTGCCGGAGAACAAAGCCGGGATAAGGTAACACCGGGAGCGATGTAATACCGTGATACATTATCCCGGGGTAATGCAATTACGGGGTGGTGTAATGCCATGATGCTGTAATCCCGGGCTAATGCAATCCCGGGGCGCCAGTGCCCGGGGGCGGGTAGGGACAGGAAGGAGGTTTTACCATGGAAGAGCGCGACCGGATGCAAGGGCTTTACCGGATGATTGACGCCAACCGTAACCGGGTTGCCGAAGGGTTACGTGTAATGGAAGATTTCACCCGGTTTTACCGGGAAGACCGGGAACTGACGGAAAGGATCCGCAGGATCCGGCATGCGGTGCGGAAAAACCTGCACAGCCTGGAAGGGAAGATGCTGGCCGCCCGTTGCGCCGCCCGGGACCCGGGCCGGGAAGTCTCCGCCGACAGTGATTTAGACCGGAAAACCGGCCACCTTCAGTTGATTGCGGGCAATTTCCGCCGGGCGGAGGAGGGGATCCGGGTGATTGAAGAGGCCTTGCACCGGCTAGAGATGGAAGAGTTGGCCAAGAAATACGAAGGGTTGCGTTTCCGCCTTTATGACCTGGAAAAAGCGGTATTTTTACCAACAGAGAAAAAGCAAAAGATGGCTTTTTGGGAGTTTTCTTTCTATGGGATCACTGCTGAGGAGTATTCGCTGGGCCGGTCCAAACCTGAAGTCGTCGCGGAAATGCTGGCGGCCGGGATCCGGATCATCCAATACCGGGAGAAGGAGAAGGATTTGCGGGAGAAATATGCCGAGACGAAAGTACTCCGCCGGATGACCAGGGAGAGCGGGGCCCTTTTTCTCGTCAATGATCATGTCGATCTGGCCCAGATGGTTGAGGCCGACGGGGTTCATATCGGCCAGGATGACTTGCCCCTTCCGGAGGTACGGAAGTTGCTTGGACCCCGGAAGATCATCGGGGTTTCCACCCACTGCCCGGAGCAGGCGCGGCGGGCGGTGGCAGAGGGCGCCGATTACATCGGGGTCGGGCCGCTTTTTGCGACCGCCACAAAGAAGGATGTCTGCCCCCCGGTTGGCCTTGGTTACCTTGATTTTGCCGTCAAAGAGATCCCCATCCCGCTGGTGGCCATCGGCGGGATTAAAGAGCATAACCTGGAAGAGGTCTGCCGCCACGGGGCACATTGTGTCGCCCTGGTCACAGAGATTACTGGGGCGGAAAATATCCGCGAAAAGATTGGGCGTCTGCGGGCGCTGACAAAAAAGTATTGGAGATGAGAGAGATGGCTTACCGGACACAAATGGAGGCAGCGAAGAAGGGGATTGTCACCCTGGAGTTGCAGAGGATTGCCGGAGAAGAACGGCTGGCTCCTGAAGAATTGCGCAAAAGGGTGGCAAAGGGGGAAGTGGTGATCCCCTATAATAAAAACCACCGCCCGGTACGGCCGCAAGGGATCGGACGGGGACTGCGGACAAAGATCAATGTCAATTTAGGCGTCTCGAAAGACTGTTACCAGGCGGAAAAGGAACTGGCCAAGGCCGACCGGGCCGTGGCCTTAAAGGCCGATGCCTTAATGGATTTGAGTTCGTATGGCCGGACCCGGGAGTTTCGCCGGCAATTACTGGCCCGGTCGCCGGTGATGGTAGGGACTGTTCCGGTTTATGATGCGGTTGCTTCCCTCCGGAAGGATTTGACCGAATTGACCCCCGGCGATTTTTTGGCGGTGGTCCGGGAGCACGCAGAGGACGGGGTGGATTTTATTACGGTCCACGCCGGGCTGCACAGGGAGGTCGTTACCCACTTCAAAAGAAACCCGCGGCTGACGAATATTGTCTCGCGCGGCGGCGCTCTCCTTTACGCTTGGATGGAAGGGACGAATAAGGAAAATCCCTTTTACGAGTCTTTCGACGACCTGTTGGCGATCTGCCGGGAATATGATGTTACTTTAAGTTTGGGCGATGCCTGCCGGCCCGGCTCGGTGGATGACGCCACAGATGCGGCCCAGGTGGCCGAGTTAATCGCTTTAGGGGAGTTAACGTTGCGTGCCTGGGAAAAGGATGTCCAGGTGATGATTGAAGGGCCGGGGCACATGAAAATTGATGAAATTGCCGCCAATGTCCTCTTGGAGAAGAGGCTTTGTCACGGGGCCCCCTTTTATGTCCTGGGCCCGGTGGTCACCGATATTGCGCCCGGCTATGACCATATCACCGCGGCCATTGGCGGGGCGATCGCCGCCGCTGCCGGGGCCGACTTTTTGTGTTACGTGACCCCTGCCGAACACCTGAAGCTCCCTGATACGGATGAAATGAAGGAGGGAATTATGGCTGTGCGAATCGCGGCCCATGCTGCGGATTTGGTCAAAGGGGTACCGGGGGCTGCCGGTTGGGACGAGCAGATGAGCCGGGCCCGGCAGGAGTTGAATTGGGAGCAGATGTTCAACCTGGCCCTGGACCCGGCAAAAGCCCGGGCAATGAGGGAAAAGGCGCTGCCGTCGGCGCCGGATACCTGCACCATGTGCGGGGAGATGTGTGCGGTCCGGAATGTCAACCGGGTGCTGGCGGGGAAAACAGTAAAAATTTCGGGGCAAAAATAAATCTGAGAACAATAAACTTAAAAACAGAAGGGCAAATTTAAGAAGAAATTCTTATAAAATCTCTCCCAGCAGATCCAGGTAGTCGATGAGGTGGCGGGTGATCAGGAAATTATTCCGCACGTGTTCCTTGGCGCGGGAACCGATCTT
>DUNX01000025.1 GCA_012839115.1 Bacillota bacterium | reverse complement strand
GTATCCGGACAACTGCGAAATATAGGTAATTGCCGTCAGCCAGCATAAAACCCCCATAAGGAGGAAGGCCACGTATTTTACCCTCTTGGTCTTGATTCCCACCTTCAGGGCAGCCGGGAGGTTCCCTCCCACTGCGTAGGCGTGTTTACCAAAGGGGGTGTTGTGGAAAAGCACCGTCAAAAGAAGAAATACCACCGCCAGTAACCAAAGGATAAGCGGGATAGACAAGAAGGCGCCGTACCGGATCGCCAAAAAGAAAGGCGCCTGGGTACTGGCAAAGTGTCCCTTACTAATCGCTCTTTCCAGGCCCATTGTCGTCAGCATCGTTGCGATCGTGGTTAGCCAGGGATGAATCCCCATGTTAACAATGAAAAAGCTGTTGAGTAATTCGAAGAGGAGTACTGCGAGAAACGCCACGGCCAAAGCGACAAAGACGGGAGACCCGTTGTTTACCATCGTTAAGGTTATAATCGCGGAAAGGCCAATAAGTCCCGCAAACGAGAGATCAAAAGAGCCGGAAAGCATTATGGCCGCCAATCCCATGGCAGGCAAGGCAATAAAGGCACTGGTGATCAAAACACTCATCAGGTTGTTAAAGATAATAAATCCCGGGGCGATGATGGCCAGTACCGCTATTACAGCCAAAAACAGCAATAAAGACAAGATATTTTTGATCTTTACCAACTTAATCATTGTTGTGACCCCCCTTTGGCGGCGCCGGCAATATTGGCCAAAGCATAACTAAAGAGCGTCTGTTCGTCCAGATTTTCCGTTGACAGACTGGTTACCATTTCGCCGTCCCGCAAAACAATGACATTATCGCACAAAGCCTTAATCTCATCATACTCCGGTGTAATCAGGATCATTGCCGTGCCGCTTGCGGCAAGATCCTTTAAAATCCGGTACACCTCGCTTTTCGCCTGAACATCAATACCCATGGTTGGATAATCCAGGATAAGGAGGTGCAAATCAAGAGTCAGCCATTTGGAGATGGCAACTTTCTGTTGATTCCCGCCGCTTAAATTGCGGATCAGCGCATCGATCTCCGGTGTCACAATAGAAAGCTTCTTCACCATCTCTGCAGATACGGTTCTTTCCTTTCTTGGTTTCAAAAACGAAAACTTTGTGTACTGTTTGATGTTGGGAAGAGTGATATTCTCCCGGACTGAGAAGTCGCCGATGAGGCTTTCCTCTTTTCTGTCCCTGGGTACATAACCGATCCCCAGTCTGATGGCATCATACGGATTACGGACGGCAATCTCCTTCCCGTACAGGGTCATTGCTTCGTATTTGGCCGGTGTCAGGCCAAATAAGGCTTTGGGTAATTCCTCCTGTCCTGCCCCTTCAACCCCGAAAAAACCTAGAATTTCATGTTTGCGCACTTCGAAGGAGATATCCTTCAGTTTTGGGGTCTTCAGCTTATTGACGGCAAAAACAGCCGTCTCCAGCTTCTTCTTTGTTTTCACTGCGGCCTGCGGCAGAATACCGTCACTTTTGCCGGTCATAGTCCGGATCAACTCTTCTTCCGTAGTATCGCTTAAGAGCAGATCCGCTTCTTTTCTACCGTCTTTAAGCACTGTCACCGTATCGGCGATGGCAAATATCTCTTCCAGCCGGT
>DUNX01000024.1 GCA_012839115.1 Bacillota bacterium | reverse complement strand
CGTGTACTCGTACACACGTGTACTCGTACACACGTGTACGGTATAATAAGTGTGAAAGGTGAAAGAATTGATTAATCAACAATGGGGGAAAAGAGGTCTTTTTCTGACAACGCTGTTGCGAAAAAGGAAGAAAAGCGGTACAATATGCTACATAAATCCCATCAGGTGCGAGAGTTTTGTTCACGGGCAGTACCCGGCCGGATAACGGCAGGAGGAGGGTTCCGCAGATGAAGATTGTCGTGGTGGGAGCAGGGAAAGTCGGCTTTGATCTCTCAAAAGTCCTCTCAGAAGAGGGGCATGATGTGATCGTTATTGATAAAGAACCGGCGGCTTTAAAGCCGGTTGTTGAGACCCTTGACGTGATGACGGTGGCCGGTAACGGGGCCAGCGCCGTGGTGTTGGAAGAGATCGGCATAAAAACCGTGGATATTATTATCGCTGTGACCGAAAATGATGAGCTGAATATGATCGCCTGCATGACGGCGAAACAGTGCGGGGTGCCGATGACTGTAGCGCGGGTACGGAACCCGGAATATACTTCCCCCCACCCGTATCTCCTTTCTTACGCCCGTTTCGGCCTGGATTTAATCATCAACCCGGAGCACTTGGCAGCCCAGGAGATCTTTCGCCTGGTGGAATTCCCGATGGCCACGGATATGGAGTACTTTGCCGACGGGCGTTTAAGTATGGTCGGGGTGAAACTTGAAGAAACCATGGGGATCTGCGGTAAATACATCCGCGAACTCGGCCTCGCCAACCTGACGATCGTTGCCATCAGCCGGGAAGGAAGGATTATTATCCCCAACGGAAATACCCGGCTTTTACCGAAGGATAAGGTCTTTCTGGTTGGAGCCACTGCGGGGTTTCATAGCTTGAATGGTCTAATTAGGGTCGAAAACCCCAAATTTAGGCGGATTATTATTGCCGGCGGCGGTTTAATCACCCGGTATTTGGTGGGGATGTTACGGAGCCGGAAGAAGAGATCGGAGATCAAGGTTATGGAGGTTTCGGAAGAAAAAAGCAAAAATCTTGCCCGGGATTTGGAAGGATGCCAATTGGTGTTCGGCGATGCCACCAAGATCGAGGTCTTTGAAGAGGAAAATCTGGGACCGGGCGATATCTTTATCGCTTTGACCGGGGCGGACAATTCCAACCTGGTCGCCAGTATGCTGGCGCATAAACGGGGGGTAGAAGAGATCATTTGCCAGATTAGCCGGGAGGATTACCTTCCATTGGCGGAGATGAGCGGGGTCACCGCCGCCATCACCCCGCGCCTGCTTACCGTAAGCACCGTCTTAAAACTGGTCCGCACGAGCAATGTTCTCTCCATCAGCCTGCTGAGTTCGGGAGAGGCTGAATTCATAGAGCTTAAAGCGGAACCGGATTCGGCGGTGACAAAGAAACGCCTGCGTGATTTGGAGATGCCACCGAAAACCATTGTCGGTGCGGTCATCCAAAACCAGAGGGTGATAGTTCCCAGGGGGGATACGCAAATTCACCCGGGCGACCGGGCGCTCGTGTTTTCCCTGCGTTCTACCGCCTCTGAAGTAGAGAAACTTTTCCGGGCAGAAAAACCGGTAAGGACGGGAGAGACCGATGCATTTTAGACTGATCATCCATTCGCTGGGCACCATTATTCTTTTGTTAGCCCTGACCATGGTTCTCCCCCTTTTCTGGGCGATCAAGGATCAGTCCCCGGGGGTAATGGCGTTTGTCGTCTCCATCCTGGTCACTGCCGGGGTGGGACTGCTGATGAAGATGGTAAAACCCGCGGGTAACTTAAGCCGCAGAGACGGGTTTGCCATTGTCGGTTTCGGCTGGCTGCTCATTATCAGCTTGGGCGCATTGCCCTTTTATCTCTCCGGGACAACGCCAACCTATACCGATGCATTTTTTGAAAGCATGTCCGGGTTTACCACCACCGGCGCAACCGTTCTCACCAATCTGGAAGCAGTCTCCAGAGAAGTGCTCTTCTGGCGGAGCTTATCCCATTGGCTGGGCGGAATGGGGATTATCCTGCTTTCGCTGGCGATCTTTCCAATTTTGCCGACGGGGATCTCGCTTTTCCAGGCTGAGGTTCCGGGCCTGGCGCCGGAGCGGATTCTGCCCCGGTTGAAGCAGACTGCCGTGGTGATGTGGCTGATTTACGCTACCCTTTCCCTACTACAGATGGTCCTCCTTAACCTGGCCGGTCTTTCTTTCTTTGAAAGCACCATCCATGCCTTCGGCACCATCTCCACCGGCGGTTTTTCCTCCCGGAATTTAAGCGTTCAGGCCTTTGCCAATGGAACGGTGGAATGGGTTGTGGCGGTCTTTATGTTTCTGTCAGGGGTTAATTTCACCCTGTATTACCGCTTTCTCCAGAGAAAAAGCCTGCAGCGGTCCTTTGCCACCACGGAGTTTAAATGGTATGGTATAATTATTTTTTTCGCTGCGGCCCTAATTACTTACTCCCTTATAACCGGTATGGGCTTTTCCCCGGCCGTCGCTGTCAGGCATGGCTTTTTCCAGGCGGTTTCTGTCTGTACCACCACCGGTTTCGCCGTTGCCAATTATGACGCCTGGCCGTCCTTGGCCAAGGGGGCCCTCTTCCTCTTGATGTTTGTCGGCGGTTGTACCGGTTCCACCGCCGGTTCGCTTAAGGTGGCCCGGGTGGTTTTGCTTTTTAAATATGCCTTCCGCCGGATTCAGCAGACCGCCCGCCCCCGCCTGGTGATCCAGACCAAATTCGGGAACACAGCCGTCTCTGACCGGGTTCTCCATGAAACCCTCAGCTTTTTCTTCTTGTATATCGTCCTCTTTCTGGGCGGGGTTTTAATCGTGATGGGAACCGGTGAGGAGATGATGACCGCCGTCGGCGCGGCCGCGGCTGCCATCGGTAATGTGGGCCCGGGGTTCGCCAGCATCGGACCGGCCGGTAATTATGCATATCTGCACCCGGTGGCCAAGTGGGTCCTGAGCTTTCTTATGCTGGCGGGACGGTTGGAGATTTTGACAGTCCTGATCCTGTTCACCCCAGGCTTTTGGCGGAAATAACCGCGCGCGTATGCGCATGATTTATCTGTTTTTTGGTGAAGAAAAATAACCTGTTTCCCGGGGAGCGGAAATAATTCATCTCCTGGT
>DUNX01000023.1 GCA_012839115.1 Bacillota bacterium | reverse complement strand
GTTTACCTCCTTCCGTAGCTTTCATGGTATAAACCTACCGTTAAGCATATTATGCATTATTGCTATAACAAGAAACTGTATCGGATTTGTTTTACATCCAACCTGACCACACAACCTCAAAAACATCCGAAAAAACATCTAAATCGTCCACTCGCGAAGGCTGACATCTAAATCGACCACTCGCGGGGCTATGACATCTAACCTGACCACTTGACTATCAAAAAGTGCCTTTATGGACTTGTTTCCGCGAAGCGATATTTTCATGTTTTTGGCTCAATGGGTTTCACACCCATGTGTGCTGAAAGCCTTGATATATAAGGGTTTTCAGCTCTCTCACCCTTTCGCCCTTGACATCAATGTTACGCACTCCACATGGAAGGTGTGGGGGAACATGTCAATCGGTTGAATCTCTTGGACCCGGTAACCTTTATCCACCAGGACCCGCAGATCCCGCGCCAGGGTGCTGGGGTTGCAACTGACATAGACGAGGCGTCCGGGTCTAATCGCGGCCAGAGCTTCCAGTACCTCTTTCCGGCAGCCGCTGCGGGGCGGGTCGACCACGGCCACGTCAAAAGCGATGCCGATCCGGGCGAGCCGCGGCAGGACCTTTTCCGTCTCCCCGGCCACGAACCGCACGTTCTCAATACCGTTTCGCTTGGCGTTTTCCACCGCATCGTTCACGGCTTCGCTGACTACTTCCACACCGTAGACCTCCCGGGCATGCCGGGCCAGAAAAAGCGTAAGGCTGCCCACGCCGCAGTAGGCATCGACTACTCTTTCTTTTCCGGTTAAACCCGCGTATTCCACGGCCTTATTATAAACGATCTCCATCTGCGCCGGGTTAACCTGGAAGAAAGAGGTCGCGGAAATCTTAAAATCCAGATCGTCCAGGCGGTCGATGATTCCTTCCTCACCGTAAAGAACCACATTACTCTCGCCCAATACCACATTGCCTTTCATGGTATTGATATTCTGCACCACACTTTTGATTTCCGGAAAACGGCCGGCCAGAATACGGGCGAACTCTTCCCCCTCCGGGAATGCCCGGCCGTTGGTGACCAATACCACCATGGCCTGGCCTGATTGAAACCCGTTTTTCACCAGGAGATAACGGAGAAGTCCTTGCCCGGTTTGTTCGTTGTAAATGGTGATGCCCATCCCTTCCACCAACTCGCGCACGGTATTCATGATCTTATTGTTCAGCGGGTGCTGGATCAAGCACTCCCGGGTATCAATCACATTGTGGGTTCCCTGTTGGTAGCAGCCCACAATCACCCTGCCGTTTTCTTGGGCAAAGGGGTACTGGACCTTATTCCGGTATTCCCAGGGGTGCGCCATGCCGATCATAGGGCGAACGGGAAGATTTTTAAATCCTCCCAACCGTTCAAGGGCGGCATGGACCCGTTGCTCCTTAAACTCCAGTTGCGCCTGGTACTCAAGGTGTAATAATTGACAGCCGCCGCATTTTTCATAAAGCTGACAAGAGGGCTCCACCCGGTGCGGGGAGGGTCTACGGATTTCAATCGCTTCTCCCCGGGCGTAGTTCTTTTTAACCAGTTCAATCCGGACCAGCACCTCTTCGCCGTCCAGGGCGCCGGGGACAAAAACGGTGAAGCCCTTAAACCTGCCCACCCCTTCACCCTGATGAGCATAGCCTTTTATATCCACAACCACTTCCTGTCCAATCTCGACCGGAGCCAACTCCATTACCATACCTGCTCCCCCACTCTTATCTTGATTCTAGAATAAACATTCTCCCTTCAAGCTTATTCTTCCTCCCTCTGCCGTGGAAAAGACAAAGGCTTTGCACTATCTTCCGGTTATAGGGTAAAATAAAGATTAACAACTTGATCCCGGTAAAACAATAAAACAAAAGGAGAGTGGGTTGTTAGATGCCAAAAATTGCTTTTATCGGCGCCGGAAGTTTGGGTTTTACCAGGGCATTGGTGCGTGACATATTAACCTTTCCTGCCTTGGCGGAAAGTACCATCGCTTTAATGGATATTGATGATGAACGGCTGAGTTTTGCCAAGACGGCGGTGGAAAAGATCATTGCCGCCGGTGGTTATCCCGCCCGTGTGCTGGCTACCAAAAACCGGGCGGAGGCCTTAGAGGGCGCGGACGGGGTGCTCTGTACTATTTTGGCCGGAGGAGTTCAAGTATGGCGCCATGATATCGAAATCCCCAAGCAATTCGGGGTAGATATCAATGTCGGGGACACCCGGGGGCCTGCCGGGATTTTCCGGGCTCTTCGGACCATACCCGTAATGCTGGATATTGCAAAAGATACCGAACGTTACTGTCCGGAAGCGATCTTCCTGAACTATACCAATCCCATGGCCATGCTTTGCCGGGCAGTGCAAGGGGAAACCAATATAAAAATGACCGGCCTTTGCCACAGCGTCCAAGGAACCGCCGCCATGCTGGCCGGGTGGATCGGCGCGCCGATGGAAGAAGTCACCTACTTATGCGCGGGCATCAATCATCAAGCCTGGTACCTGGAGTTTAAATGGAACGGGAAAGACGCATACCCATTAATCAGGGAAGCGGTGAAAAAGCCGGAGATTTATAATCATGAACAGGTGCGCAACGAGATGTTTTTGCACCTCGATTATTATGTTACCGAATCCAGTGGCCACAATTCGGAGTATAACCCCTGGTTCCGCAAGCGGTCCGATTTGATCGAAAAATACTGTACCCACGGTACCGGGTGGAATCCCGGGCATTACGCTTATATCCTCAACGAGTATCTGCGGGCTGAAGAGACCTGGAAGGAAGAAACAAAAGCCTGGCTGGAGAAGAAGGAAGCCATCGACCTTAACCGGGGGTCAGAATACGCCGCCTATATCTTCAATGCCGTTTTTGGCGACGGGACCCTTTTTGAGTTCAACGGGAATGTCAGAAATTTTGGTCTCATTGACAACTTGCCGGAGGGTTGTTGTGTGGAAGTCCCGGTTCTTGCCTCCAAACGGGGCCTCAACCCCATTAGGGTTGGCAGCCTCCCCGGACACCTGGCCGCCCTGAACCATATCAATGCCTCCGCTGAGGAACTGGCGGTGGAGGGAGCGTTGACCGGAGATCCGCGCAAGATTTTTCATGCCGTCTGCCTGGACCCGTTGACCTCCGCCGTCTTAAGCCTGGAAGAGATTAAGGAAATGGTGGATAAGATGTTCGCCGTCAACCGGGATTATCTGCCCCAGTTCAAGCATTTTTCCTGATCTCCGGCTCTCCGGGGGGACGCCGGCTTGATTAAGGGCTGCGGCCCCCCGTTGCTCTCCTGCCTTAAATATGGTATATATGAATAAGCGGCTAAAGTAGGTGGTTAAGGAATGAACGCAAAACCCGAGTGTTATATCTGCTCTCTGCAACAGGTGCTCTCTGCGGTCAGGCGGGTGACGGATGATCCGGAAAAAGAACGGATTGTAATGAACAAAGCAATGCAGTATCTGATCGGTCTTGACCCGGAGATCACGCCGGCGGAGATCGCCAGCGACCTTTTTCGCTTGGTCTGCCGGGAATTGGAGGCCCACGACCCGTACAGGGAAGAGATGGACTTTTACAACCGGCAGGCCCTGGAACTCTATCCCCTGCTCCAGCAGGTCCTGGCGAAAAGTGACGACCGGATTTATACCGCCCTTTTGTTAGCAGTGGCCGGAAACCAGATTGACCTAGGAATTATTGAGGAGATCGATATTGAGGAGACAATCGCACAGGTGCTGACGGAGGGGTTGCGCATCAACGATTATGAGGAGTTCCGGAAAGACCTGGCGGATGCCGGCTCCCTTCTTTACCTGGTGGATAATGCCGGGGAGATCGTTTTCGACCGGATTCTTCTGGAGGAGATCAAAAAAATCCATCCGGACCTACGGATAACGATCGCCGTTAAAAAAGACCCGGCAATGAATGATGCTTTACGCGTCGACGCTTTGCAAACTGGTACGGACCGCATGGGGGAGATCATCGATACAGGCTGCGGTGATCTGGGCGTTCCAGTATCACGGTGTTCTAAAGAGTTTCAGGAGGCCTTCCGCCGGGCCGGTTTAGTCATAGCCAAAGGACACGCCAATTTTGAAACCATTGAAGGCGCGCAGAAACACCCGGCCATTTATGCCCTCTTGCGGGCGAAATGCCCGGTTGTCGCTGGAATACTGGGAGTGGAGGTTTTTGATTCCGTCTTCAAGAAACTCTCTTAAAGCCGGAGCGCTTTTCTGTTGACAGGCAAAGGCCATGACAAGAACGCCCACACAACAAGCACGCCATAAGAAAAAGCGGCCGCGAATGCGGACCGCCTTTTGTTTACCAAGCCCGGGATCCCGGGCAATCATTATGTTTTACTTTTGCTGTTCACAGGTTTGGTTCCCGACAGTGCACGATGTCTTGCAAGCCGATTGACAGGAATTTGCGCAATTCCCACACCCGCCGCTTTCGACTGTTCTTTGAAGGTTGCCACGGATAATTGTTTTTATGTGAGACACCAAAACCCCTCCACTTCTATAAGATAGATAAATTTGGTGGACCCGAAGGGATTCGAACCCTCGACCTCTGCGATGCGAACGCAGCGCTCTCCCAGCTGAGCTACAGGCCCGTCAAATACATAACTCCGTCTATTGTTGCCGGTAGAGACATGTGCCGCCGTAATGCTTATCCCATTTTACGCATTTTCGTACAATCTTCAACTCACGAGGCGGTTTCAAGTAATTGCAAACCATAGTATTCGGGAGTTGGCTAAAATGCTGGCAGTCACGGCAGACCTGCAAGACCTCTTCTGTTGTGAGTTTATAAACCATGGACATAGCCTCACCACCTGTCTCTTAGGTCACATTCCCCCTTCGTAAAATATTATACCATACTCGCGGGGGTTTGCCAAGACCCCCCGGAACTGGCGTTTGCGTCTCCCTTTGCCAGGTATTCATTGTTTCCGGAAGATTAAGATATTCTGGTGCGTAATATTTGGTACATAACATTTTTTCACGGCATAAGGTTTCAAGGGCCGCTGGGTCGCCTGGTTCCACCAAATGCGTAGCCCCTTCCATTTAAACCCCGTTTCCCGGATTTTTTCCGCCACTTTATAACTGAGCGGCAGATATTCTCCGTCTTGATACCGGTCTCCTACCAACAAAACCAGATAACGTTTGGGCTGAAGGACCCGCCAGGCCTCTGCGGCAAAATCACCCATCCTCTGCAGGTAACTGGCGAAATCCGGCAAATTGCCCAGATCCCTGCTGTCATCGCAACTGAACATGGCGAAGTTGGTTTCTTTCTTAAACCGTACCTGGTGCCGGCAACCGTACGGCGGATCGGTAATAATCGCCGCTAGGCAGGCGGCGGGAAACTTCTTTAGCTCGCAGAGGCAATCACCGTGAATCATCATCCCCCGGATCGGTTCTCCTGTCGTATCCGTGAGAAAACTGTCGTTTTTGAGGGTAAAATTCTTCTGGATCTCTTGATAAACACGGACCCATTCCGGATTTAACTCGATGCCAATGGCTTTCCTTTGGGCTAAAGCCGCGCCCAGCAGGGTGCTTCCCGTGCCGGCAAAAGGATCCAGCACGCTCTCGCCTTTCTTTGTGAAAAACCTGATAATCTCGGCCATTAACTGCGGGGGTTTAATTGCACCGTGCTTTTTCCGGAGGGGATGGGTCGGGTCGGGCGGGTAATTCGTGGGAAAGATGGTACTCGTCCAGTACAACCACTCGGAGCCGGAAAGGTCGTTTAACAAGTTATCCATGGGGATTCTCCATATCTGCTTTCCGCGGTTATTTATTCCTAGTCTATTCTCCGCCCCTCTTTATATACTTTGCTTTCTGCGCGCGTGCGCGCCAAAATCTACCAGACAAGATCAATCTCCAAAGCAGGCTTCTTCTCCAGGAAATCATAGCTCAACACAGCTTCAAAGCAGTGCAGGTCCTGGATGAGAACGAGCTTTTGGGTGTTCCACAAACCCCCTTCTTTTCCCCACAAATATGAAGCCTCCAGCCTTAATGACAATGGGCCCGCCCGCAAAAGCCGGGCTGTTGCCGCTGTTTCCAGCTGCCAGCCGTCAAGGTACTCTTTTCCCCACTTCCCCTGGGCGTAAATCAGCCCGTGCCTGGTGGAAAAACGGGAGGACCAGCTTTTCCTGACTCTCCCGCCGAAGCTCTCCGCCTTTGGATCGCCCAGGGATGCCCCAAGGTCGGTAATTTTATGGGGGTATGCCTTTCGCATGAAAAGCTCCCCCGTGAGCCGCGATGCCACCGGGAAAGAGAATCGTATCCACCCTTCACCCGGGATCTTCCCTGCTTCCCGGTTGTTTGTAATACCGACTCTGAATCGCGACCGGATTTCCTGGTGCGTCAGTGAAAAAACCAGCTGTTCACCGGCACGGTTGTTCCAGGCGTAATTGGTGTCCAGGGTCAACGACTCGGTAGGAAACCAGTGGAGCCCGGCTGACAATTCCACGCGCCCGTTAGCGCCCGCCCTGACCCCGGTGCTGATGGCAGACCGCGTTAAAAAAGGTCTACGAAGGCTTGCGGAAAAAAAGAACGCCCAGTCTTCGTCGTAGCCAACGTGTATGACCGGCCAATTCTCCCGTCTTTTCGTGGGAAGGCTCAGAGGCGGCAGGGGTAAAAGGGAGAGCCCTTTCACTTTCAACCAGCCAACGCCTGTTTTAATCCGCTCATTCTCCACCCGGATCCTGCCGGCAGAAAACGCCAGATCCGGCACGGGCAGGTTGCAACGGGTAACTATCGCGTCTTTCAAGAATAAAGAGGAGCCAATAATTTCCGCCCGGGAACCCCGGAAAAGCGTTCCCTCCATGTTACCGGTGACTTCTTTTACTTCCCCGGTTTCCGTCTGAAAATTGTACAGCAGTTCTTCTCCCTGCATAAAAAAGTCAGGGTGTACTAGCTTCACCTCACCGGTGACTTTCAGCAACCCTTCCTGGTCCAAGAACATCTCACGTCCTCGAATTACCAGTTCTTCGCTGCGGATCTCCACGCCGTCGCTGCCGGTAAAGATCTGGGTTTCCGGATCGAACTCCGCCTGGCTGGCGGTGATTTCAATCTCTTTACCGCCAAAAATCTGGTTGGTAGCGGCAGCCCTCCCGGCGTCCAAAGAAAGAAATAACGCCAAAAGGAAGGAAAGCACCCAAACGGCAGATTTCCGTGCGTTCGTTGCCGCGGATGGCGCGCATACGCGGACAGGCCCGGATAAACTCCGCTTGTTCCTTTCTATCACTGGGCATTCCCCCGTACTTTCTCCCTGTTTATTTCCACCGGGCGGTGTTGAACAACGGGTAACCTTGGGGAGAAAACTTTAATTCCTGCAATTCGCCGGAGACAAGATATGGTTTGGCGGTAAAATAAACCGGAATGACCGGCCAATCGTTCATGGCCATTCTTTCCAGTGCCTGGCAGATCTCCATCCGTTCCCGGACTTCCGTACTCTCTTGCGCCCGCTGTAACCAGTGGTCATACTCCTTATTCCGGTAGGCGGAAAAATTCTCGTAAGCGCCGGAAGAGAAAATGTTCAAAAAGGCCGCCGGGTCCGGGTAATCGCTGATCCAGCCGGCCCGCGCTGTATAAAACCTGCCTGTTGTACAAAGTTCCTCATATTCCGGCCAGGTCAGAACCTTCACCCGTGCGGTCACCCCCAAATTGATCTCCCACATTTCGGCGATTACCCGGGCAATCGCCTCGGAGGCCTCCCCTTCAACCGCCACCAGTTCCAATGGGGGAAAACCGTCCTCTCCCGGATAACCGGCACGGGCAAGCAGGGCCTGGGCTTTCCCTATATCCATTGCCGGGACCAAATCCCCGCCGGTACTCCGGAAGTCTTGACCGGTGATCCCGTCGGGTATCCCCGGGGAAATCAAACCGGTGGCAGGGATACCGTTTAGGCCCATGACCTTTTCTACTATATACTCACGGTCGATCGCCAAGGCCAGTGCCTCACGGACCAAGGGATTATTTAAGGGCGGACGCCGGAGGTTCAGGTAAAGATAGCCGGTACCGCCGGTAGGGGCCTGTACCAGGTCCGAACCGTATTTGGAGAGTTCGGAGAGGGGAGGTTCCTCCATCAGATCGAGCAGGCCCGCCCCATAGAGGGAGATCGCGGCTGCCGGGGCCAAAAAGGTGATTTTCACCTTTTCCAAATGCACCCGGTCCCTGGTATAATGAGGGTTCGGCGCTAAAACCGCATAGTCCCGGGATTCCCATTCTTTGATGCAATGAGACCCGTTACTGCAAAAACCCGGGAGATAAGCGCTTCTTTCCTCCCTGGACAGGGTGGTATTAAAGAGGGAATGAACCGGGAAAAACTGCGGCAAGGTTAAGAGGGCGAGAAAATGCCCGGCCGGTTCGGCCAGTTCCACCTGGAGAGTCCGCTCGTCCAGGACCCTGATCCCCACCTCGGCAAAGGAACCCAGTTCGCCATTGCGGTAGGCCCGGGCGTTCAATATTATATCGAATAAAAAACCGTATTGAAACTTGCTTACGGGCGCCAACAGCCGCCGCCAGGTGGAATGAAAATCATAGGCAGTCACCGGATCCCCGTTGGACCAAAAACCCTCCCGGAGGTGGAAGGTATAAACGAGTCCGTCCCCGGAAATCTCCAGACTGCGGGCGGCCGCCGGTACCAAAATCCCATTATCCCAGGCGACCAGCCCCTCATGGAGGTTGGCAAGGAGAATCTTTTCCGTATCCGTAACAGCGGTCTCCGGGTCTATGCTTAAGGGGATTCCGGAAAAATTCACCGCCAGGCTTCCTCCTGCGGCCGCTCTCAGCTGGGAGGAGGGAGAAAATGCTACCGCAAATAAAAGAAAAACCCATAAGATTGCGATGATATACTTCCGCATCACTCGCAACTCCCTGTAACTCTTTTCTCTCATTGTATCAAAGATTCTGCCGAAAGGAAACAGGAGAAATTTCACTAAAAGAAAGTATCTCCCTGCCGTCGCCAATAAAAAAACCGCCCCGGCTCAAGCTGTGCCTGTACGCCCACGGGACGGTCGTCTCCTCCGCGTATTGTGCGCACTGTATAATAAATAATGCATAATACAGGCCCACTTATCGTGCATTACATATGCGATGCGCATATGCACATTGCGCGACGCATACGGAACGCATGCGTGACTATTCCATTTTAATCCTTTCCCCCAAGGACTGGTATTCCCTGCGGAGCTCCGCCGGCAAGTCGTCGCCGAATTTCTTGAGGAATTCGCCTTGCGCCCGCCATTCCTCCTGCCAAGCCTCCCGGTCGATCTTGCTCAACTCCTGGATGACGGCGGGGGTAAGGTTAAGGCCGCTCAAGTCAAAATCATTCGCATGCGGTACGTAACCGATGGGCGTCTCCCGGGCCCCAATCTTTCCGCGGCACCGGTCGATAATCCACTTCAACACCCGGAGGTTTTCGCCGTATCCGGGCCAGAGGTAACCACCATCCCCGTTCTGGCGGAACCAGTTCACATGGAAGATCTGCGGCGGTTTTTCCATCCGCCTGCCCATCTCCAGCCAATGGTGGAAATATTGTCCCATGTTATAACCGCAGAAAGGCAGCATCGCCATGGGATCCCGCCGGACGACCCCGACGTCATGGGTGGCAGCGGCCGTAGTCTCTGAAGCCATGGTTGCCCCAACGTAAACCCCGTGTTCCCAATTGAAGGATTCGTAGACCAGCGGGGCGACCTTGGCCCGGCGCCCGCCAAAAACAATCGCGGAAATCGGAACTCCTTGCGGGTTATCCCATTCCGGGGAGAGCGTCGGCACCTGCCGGAGCGGGGTGGTGAAACGGGAATTGGCTTGAGCGCCCGGTTTCCCGCTCTCCGGGGCCCAGGGCCGGCCCTGCCAGTCGAACCCGTGCTTTGGCGGGTTGTCGTCCATCCCTTCCCACCAAACCGTCCCCTCCGGCGTTAAAACCACGTTGGTAAAGATGGTGTCTTTTTGAATCATCTGCATGGCATTGGGGTTCGTCTTATAGCTGGTACCGGGGACCACCCCGAAAATGCCGGCCTCCGGATTAATTGCCCACAGGCGGCCGTCTTCGCCAATCCGCATCCAGGCGATGTCATCGCCCACGGTCCACACCTTGTAACCGGGAAAAGTCTCCGGGGGCCTCAGCAACGCCAGGTTGGTTTTCCCGCAGGCGCTGGGGAAGGCTGCGGCAATATACGCAACATTGCCTTCCGGGTCTTCCACCCCCACAATCAACATATGTTCGGCCAGCCAGCCTTCATGCCGCCCCATATAACTGGCGATCCGTAAGGCCAGGCACTTTTTGCCCAGCAAAACATTGCCACCGTAACCCGAACCAACGCTCCAAATGGTGTTGTCCTGAGGGAAATGGCAGATAAAACGACGGTCAGGATCCTTGTCGGCCGTGCAATGCAACCCCCGGTTGAAATCATCCCCGTCGCCCAGGTGTTCCATGGCCACCCGGCCCATCCTGGTCATGATCCCCATATTCAGGACCACATAGATGCTGTCGGTGAGTTCAATCCCGACTCTACTAAAGGACGAACCGGGCGGCCCCATAAGATAGGGGATGACATACATGACGCGCCCGCGCATTGAACCGTCAAAGATCTTCCCCAGTTTACTGTAGGCTTCGGCCGGCGCCATCCAGTTGTTGGTCGGACCGGCTTCTTCCCTGGTTGGCGTACAAATAAAGGTGAGGTGCTCGACGCGGGCCACATCATTAACAGCAGTACGGTGCAGGACACACCCGGGCATTTTTCCCTGGTCGAGCTGGATTAATTCCCCGGTCGCCAAGGCCTCTTCCGTCAGGCGCTGGCGTTCCTCTTCCGTCCCCTCAAGCCAGCAGATCTTATCGGGCTTGGTGAGCCGGGCCATCTCTTCCACCCATTCTTGTACTGCTTTGTTCTTGTACATTTTGATCTCCTTCCTGATATGGACGCACGTACGCGCGCTTCTACGTCCCGTTCCCCGTTATTTGCTCTGTTGTTTGAAGAAGTGAGGCAAATTATACCCCTTCAATTATCCGGTTATGCGCGGGGAAGGACAGTTGAAGGGGTAGCCCATCCAGCATAATTTTTTCTTACTATATCATGCAGTACAAGCAGTTGTCAATAAAATCGACTCATGTATACGGTATAATTTCATGTATACCGTATAATTTTACGAAGGGGCGCCCGGTTACTCTTCCAGCTCACAAAAGGCCCAGCCCGCGCAAGACCTCTTTTAAAGCATCCAATTCAGAGGCGGTTGCTTCCACCAAGGGTAAACGGGTGGAACCCACATTAACCCCTAACAAATTCAGGGCGGCCTTCACCATAATGGGGTTGGTTGTCAAAAACAAGGCTTTAAAGAGGGGCAGCAGTTCATTATGGGCCCGGGTCGCCTTTTCTACCGCCCCTTGCAGATAATCATTGATCATCGACGCTATTCTCCGCCCCACAAGATGCGAGGCAACACTCACTATACCCACTGCCCCTACGGAAAGCATGGGCAAAGTCATGCTGTCGTCCCCACTGTAAACCAGAAAATCTTTTGGCAAAACCCGTACCATCTCCGCGGCCTGGTTAAGATCCCCGGACGCCTCTTTCAAGGCGATGATATTATCCACCTCAGCCAGACGGGCCATAGTGGCCGGGGAGATGTTCACCGCAGTCCTCCCCGGAACATTATAAACCATCACCGGTAAAGAAGTGGCCTCGGCGATCGCCCGGTAGTGCCGGTAAAGCCCTTCCTGGGGCGGTTTGTTGTAATAGGGCGCCACCGCCATGATCCCGTCCACCCCTGTTTTCTCAGCTTCCTTCGTCAGCTCGACACTCTTTTGCGTATTGTTGGTACCGGTACCGGCGATAACTACCGCCCTGCCCCCTACCGCCTCCACAACCGCGGCAAACAACTTCAGCTTCTCTTCCTCACTCAATGTGGGAGATTCCCCGGTTGTTCCGGCCACTACCATCCCATCCGACCCGTTCTCCACCAACCTCCGGGCCAACTTGCCGGCGGTTTCATAATCAATCCCACCTTCTTCATTAAGAGGAGTAACCATCGCTGTCAAAACCCGCCCGAATTCCACCATAAGTAATACCCCCTATCATATTCACCCGGTCTTCACCAATCCAGAACGCGCGCGCGATAAATCTGCCGTTAGCCAGTTTCAGCTCCGGCACCAAAGAAATCCGGACGCGCAATAAATCCGGTAGTATTATTTCCCTTAGACCCACGGGCATCCGTGCCGGTGGTTCCAATTATATCACCTTCCCGGAGAACTTTAAAATCCCCTTTGCCCACTCCCAACCGGGCGCAAAGGAGTATCCGGCGGTATTCCGGGATAAAGACTGTTTTTCTATTAATTTCCGTTTTTCTGCCCGTCCGCCTCCACTGGCAACCAAACTCCTCATACAGGCCAAAAGACCCACGGCTAGAGCAGGTTTTTTTCCACCATATACCCGGCGATCTGTACCGCGTTGGTGGCCGCCCCTTTCAGCAGGTTGTCCGCTACTACCCAGAGGTTGAGCCCATTGGCTACGGAGAAGTCTTCCCGGATCCGGCCGACAAAAACCTCGTCCCGCCCGGCCGCGGTTATGGGCATGGGGTAAAGGTTTACGGGGGGGTCGTCGAGCAAGACCACACCCGGGGCCTCTGCCAGAACCTTCTTTGCTTCGCCGGGCGTTAGTTTCTTATCCGTTTCGATATTTATCGACTCACTGTGACCCCGGTAGACCGGAACCCGGACCGTGGTTGCCGTGACTTGGATCGTCTCGTCATCCAGGATTTTCTGGGTTTCCCGGATCATTTTCCACTCTTCGGCAGTATACCCGGTTTCGTCGAACTTATCTATATGCGGCAAAACATTAAAAGCGATCTGGTGCGGGTAGACCTGGTTCTCCGCTTCCCGCCCTTCCACATAGGCCTTGGTCTGTTCCTCAAGTTCCACCACAGCCTTATGGCCCGAACCGGAGACGGCTTGGTAGGTACTGACCACTACCCTCTTAATCCGGGCGGCATCGTGAATGGGTTTTAAGACCATCACCATCTGAATCGTCGAACAGTTGGGATTGGCAATTAATTTCGCCTCGGCGTATGCCCCTTTTTCGCTAAGAACAGCCCCGTTAACCTCAGGGACCACCAACGGCACGTTGGGTTCCATCCGCCAGGCGCTGCTGTTGTCGATAACGACCACGCCCCGTTTCACAGCCTCCGGCGCCAGTTGCCGGCTGGGGCCCCCGCCGGCGCTGAACAGGGCAAAATCTAAACCGGCGAAACGTTCCGGATCTGTAGTTTCAATAACGTATTCCTGCCCGCGGAAACGCAACCGGCGCCCGGCAGAACGCTCTGTTGCGAAAAGGCGCAGTTCGGCGACGGGTAGCGGACTTTTTTCTAAAACCCTGATCATTTCTTGCCCGACGGCGCCGCCGGCGCCAACAATGCCAACACGATATTCTCTCAATGCTTTACCTCCTGTTCCCCATCTTTTACTTGATTTATTATGAATTTATTATGATTTCCTATCCATCTATCTTAGCTGCTTTATCCCAGCCTGTCTACCCGCCCTAACTGCTTTATCCTTCAGCACCCGCAGGCAGCCATGCTCTTCAACTCCCCAACAGCACCGGCTGTAACTGGCGGTCCCTTAATGCCGCTTCCACGGTTGCCGGTAATAATTCCATTTTGGAAACAAGAGACTTCGGCTTCTCAACCGGGTTATCCTGCCGGAAAGGGACGACAAAAAAGAATTTCCGGTTAAATAAGGCGGCCAGGTGTTGAAAAGTCCCTCCCAAGCCGTCATTGGTCGCGATCGCGGCCACCACCGGCCTTTCATTGCGCCAATGGGCCTTGCAGGCAAGTGTTACCGGTGTATCCGAAAGCCCCATGGCCAACCGGGCCAGGGTAGTCCCGGTACAGGGCGCCACCACCATGATATCAAGTTTTTTCTCCGGACCGATCGGTTCTACTTCTGTCAATTTCAGCCATGGTTCCCGCCCGGCCAGAGTCCGGATCTGGGCCAAAACTTCTTTAGCCCTGTTAAACCTGGTATCGGTTCCGGCCACTACCGGTGAGAGGATAGGAAAAATCTCCGCGCCTTCTTTTTTTAACTTCTCCATCTCCGGTAGTACTTTTTCTATCGTACAATGGGATCCGGTCAGCCCGAACCCAATTCTAACCCCGGAAAGTCCCATGCTTGCACCTCCAAATCCGGCGGCCGGGATCAATCCGGCCGCGCGCACGCTTCCTCAATTAAGCCTGGAAGGTGGGTGGCAAGGATTTTTCCTGCGGTATCAGGAGCGACCTTCCCCGGTAGCCCCGGTGCTGGGAAGGCTTTGATCCCCCTCTGCCCGGCGGCGGCAAAATCTGTCCCCCAGGGCGCTGAAGCCAGGTCGATAATTAAAACCCGGGGAGGTGCTTTCTGCAGAATACCGGCGGTTAAGACCGGCGCCGGAATGGTGTTGAAGACGATGTCCGCCTTCCGTATCTCCTGTTCCAGCTGGGAAAGGGCTATTCCCGGAGCGCCGGCGGTTGCTGCTTCTTCAAGCTGCCGGGGGTTCCTGGCCGCCACGACGACCCGGGCGCCCAAAGCTGCCAGCCTTTTCGTCAGAGCCCGGGCCACCCGCCCGTAACCCAGCACCAGACAGGTAGAACCGTCAATCGTAAAGGGGGTATTCTCCATTGCCAATTGAATGGCGCCCTCTGCAGTCGGTATGGCATTGGGAAGGGCAATTTCATCTCTCTCCGCATACTCCAGCACCTTAATTCCATGGGCGGTTGCTGCCTCTTTCAGTGACCGGGGCAAAAACCCGGCCGCCACCACCGAGGAAACCGGCAAACGGGCAAAAAACTCCGGGCCGATTTTTATCTCCACACCGGCATTGGCGCCAACTATTCCATCGGCGCTTACACCGCCAATGGGGAAGACCGTCACCCCGGCGCCTTCAATCGCCTCCACCAGCGAGGCCACGGGAAAAAGCGAAGCGTCCGGGGGAACATTGGCCAGCCCGTAGGTCCTAACCCAAGCTGCCCTTTTTGCCAAGGCCTGCGCCACCATAACCTGCCGCCCGTCTCCTCCCACAACAGCGATACCGACGCCCGCAAGGCCTCCTGCCATCGGAAATAATCCTCCTCTCGAAAATTTCCAGGCAATTACATAAGCATTATTGCTAGTAGCAGTATATTCCCGGCCAAACCCGGAGGTGCGGAAGGGCGGTTACCAGAGAAAGGCCTCCAGCCCGTTGAAAAACCCCTTTTCCTTAACTACTTTTCTAATCGCCAGCAAGACGCCGGGCATAAAAGAGGAGCGATCCAATGAATCATGGCGGATGGTCAAGGTTTGTCCCATCCCGCCAAAAATGACCTCCTGATGGGCAACAAGCCCCGGCAACCTGACACTGTGGATATGCACCCCGGAGAGTTCTCCGCCCCTGGCCCCTTTTACCTTCTCCAGCGGGCTGATCTTGGCCGGCGGTTGCTGCATGCCACGGCCGGAGTTAATCGCTTCCACTGTTTTTAATGCTGTCCCGGACGGGGCATCAATCTTTTTGTCATGGTGTAACTCAATGATCTCCGCTGCCGGAAAGAACCTGGCCGCTTCGACGGCAAACCGCATCATCAAAATGGCGCCAATGGCAAAATTCGGCGCAACCAGAAAGGCCCGGCCCGCTTTGGCCGCCAGGCGGGCAATCTCCTCCAGGTTTTCTTTGGTCAAGCCGGTGGTCCCGATTACTCCGGCCACCCCTGCCTCCGCCGCCAGCCTGATATTCTCCATAACCGACAACGGCGTGGTAAAATCCACCATTACCTGTGGGTTGGTCTTGCTGAGCGTTGCGGAAAGATCCGGGCTGATCATAACCCCCGTTTTCTCAACCCCCGCCGTGCGGAAGACATCTTTTCCTACCCCTTCTTTGTCGACCGCACCGACCAATTCCATGTCCGGTTGGGCAGAAACCACTTTTACCACTTCCCGCCCCATACGGCCGTAAGCCCCGGATACCAGCACTTTGATTGGCGCCAATGCTTTCCCTCCTCGTCACCTGATAAAAAAAGGTTGGCCCAAGCCAACCCCTGAACATTCCGAAACCTTTTGGTTTCTGTTCTTGGCGGCAAGATAGCTCTTCACCGCTTTGGGTGACAGTACCGCAGTTTTTAACTACGGTCCCAGCCGGTTGCCTAAAGCCCCAACAACCGGCTTCGGCGGCGGCCCCTTTCTCTGGAATTCACCGGCGGGCTTACGCCTCCTTCCGGATACTCTTGACCGTCCGCGCCTCTACTCTGCCCCGTTTTTCAATTGTATTACCATCTATTCTCCTATATTTTTTCTCCCTTGTCAAGAGAGGCTTTTCTTCCGCGCGCGCATACGCGTACGCGCATGTGTCGCGCGCTTATGAGCGAACCCGACAGTCTTATGCCCGCCTTTGCCATACGCGCCCGGAACCTCCGGCGCCAGTGCCACCAACAGCAAGTCTTTACTGATTTTCCGCACTGCTTTCCAGGGGATCTCCTTTTCCCGCCGCAGCAGCGTTCCCCGCTCGGAGAGGAGAAAAGAATGGATCCTGCCGGCGGCGAGATCACAAACGGCTTCTATTTTGTAGAAGGTACCCACTCTTGTCCCGTCCACCAAATTAATGATCTCTTTGCCGTTCAACTCCGAAAGGCGCATCTCCGGTTTCTCCCCCCGCTACTAATAGGTATTACCGCCGGAAAAGAATCTTTCCCTGTTTTTCCACGCACGGTTTTCTGAAACTTCCGCCCGGAAAAAACAAAGGACTGGCACAGAAAAAAGGGGCGTGACATAAAGTATAAAGCGGCAATCCCGCGCAAATACGTGCGGAACGCATTCCTGGAGGTGAAAAAATGATTCCCCCTCTAACCGGCCTTTTCAACGGGTTGGTAGAAGAGTTTATCTGGTTGGTCTCTTATATTACCAATAACGTCTTTCCACTGCCGTTGGGTGAAAAAGAAGAAGAAAAGCTCTTACTCCGCATGGAAAAGGGGGATCGGGAAGCCAGAAATCTTTTAATCGAGCGGAACCTGCGGCTGGTAGCGCATATTGTCAAGAAATTTGATAATACAGGGGAAGATAATGACGACCTGATCTCCATCGGTACCATCGGGCTGATCAAGGGGATCAACACCTACCAGCGGAACCGGAACACCCGCCTGGCCACCTACGCCGCCCGCTGCATTGAAAATGAAATCCTTATGCACCTGCGTTCCTTGAAGAAGAACAGGGGTGATCTTTTCCTGCAGGAAGCGATCGGTTCAGATAAGGAAGGGAACGAAATCACCCTTCTGGATATCCTGGATACCGGGGTTAACCTTGTCCCGGAAACCGTCGAAATGAAACTGGAAGAAGAGCGCTTGCTGAAAAAAATAAACACCCTGAACCCCAGAGAAAAAAAGGTGCTGGAACTACGGTACGGTTTAAAAAACGGCGTTACGAAAACACAAAAGGAGATCGCCAAGTTATTGGGGATCTCCAGATCTTATGTCTCAAGGATTGAAAAAAAAGCCTTGCGCAAACTCTTCCTGGAGTTGCTGGAAGAAAATAATGCCTAATTAATATTATTAATATCAACTCCGGGAGGACCCCCTTCTCACCTGTTAGTTCGCAGTTCACGCTGGGCCCGGAGGTGTTCCCTGTAGGTACGGGAAAAACTATGGGTTCCGTCGGGCCGGGCAACAAAATATAAAAAGTCGGTCTCTGCCGGGCGTAGTGCCGCCATGAGAGAAGCCCGGCCCGGGTTGGCAATCGGTCCGGGAGGCAATCCCCGGTAAACATAGGTGTTATAAGGCGATTCAATCCGCAAGTCCTCATAGAGAAGGCGGGTTTTGCGTTCTCCCAAAGCATACATAACCGTGGCGCAGGATTGCAACGGATAACCCAGACGCAGGCGGTTAAGGAAGACCGCGGCAATAATTGGCCGTTCTTCCTCTTTTTTTGCTTCCCGTTCGATTATGGAAGCGAGGGTCACCATTTGCAGGGAAGAAAGGTTCCCCCCGGTATGTGCCGGGGCGATTTCATTCCAGACCTGCAAAAAACGGCGGAAGAAAACACCGAGGATCTCTTCTTCGCTGGCTTGATCGGCAAAATCATAAGTATCGGGAAAAAGAAACCCTTCTCCGGAACGGGGGTTGAATTCTTCGAGGTAAGTAAAGAGGAAATCCCGGTCGGATAAAAGCGCTTCAAAACGCTCTTCATTAATCAAACCCTTTTTACTTAGGAGCGCGGTGATTTCCTTCTGGGTAAGGCCTTCCGGGATGGTAACCCGGTGATAGATTGGCCGCCCGTGTTGCAGTTCCCTGAAGATCCTCGTAAAGGGCATCCCTGCGGTTAAATGGTACCGGCCGGCCTTAATCGCCTTTACCTTACCGGTCAAATAGACGTACCAAACAAAACTGTTGCTATTTCTGATTAGGCCTTCCTTCTCCAATAACCTGCCTACCTCTTTTACGGAAGAACCCCGCGGAACATCGAGGCGGATTGTTTCGCCCGGGACGGCGCCAGGCTTCAGTCCATAATAGATCCAGGCAATCTGGCCACAAAAAAAGACCACCAGCAGCAGGCAGAGGGGTTGCAGCAGGCGGCCCCAACGCATGCGCACCGGGTCAGGAATAATCCTCTTCACGATTTTTTGGAGGTTTGAATGGCAAGAGGCAATAAAACGGCGGAATTTGCTGGCGCAAGTCAAAAATGTTTCTGATTTTTGCACGCAGTACCACCTCTATTATATTATAACGAAGATCATCTTTTGATGCAACGAAAAAAACCCCACTCCGGTGGGGGACTCTCCTTTGTAAGGGTCCCCCTACAAAAGTAAGGGCGCCTACTCTGTAGAGTCCCCCTGCTTTTCACAGGGGGACCTACTCCGTGGGGTTAGTGGGCAACACATGCCTTTGCGCGTGCGCCTGATTTACTCGCTTGTCGCTTCTTTATCCAAAAATGCTTGAATCTTATCCAATTCCTCATCTTCCACATCAACCAGGACTTCCTCGCCGTCTTTCTCTGTTTCCAAACGGAAGACATGGGCTTCTTCTTCTTCGCCTTCCTGGATTTCCGGGATCATCACCACATATTTTTTCTCATCCAATTCGACGATGCGTTCCAGGGAATAACGGTGTTCTTCTCCTTCTTCATCCACCAAAACTAAAAAATCATCTTGTTCAGGTCCGTTGGTCATCTTCTTGCCTCCCTCTTTTAACCGGCCTTCTTTTTTATTCTCTCCTATTTTCACCCAAATTACAAGGGTGAAATCAGGGTGTGGATTTAGTTATTATATTTACTTCTCCGGCGGATTATGACTCCGCAAAAAAGACTCCAATAAGATCGCCGCTGCCACCTGATCAATTACCTGCCGGCGCCGGCGGCGGGAAAGATCCATTTGCAACAAGGACCGCTCCGCCTGTACCGTGGTGAGGCGTTCATCCCAAAAAACAGGCGTCACCCCGCATTCCCTTCCCAGCAAAACCCCAAAATCCTTGATTTTTTGCGCCTCTTCACCGGCCCGCCCGTTCATGTGAAGGGGAAGGCCAATCACCAGCCCGGTACACTGGTACGCCCGGAAAAGCTCCGCCAGGCGCCGGAGGTCCTCCTTCTGCTGCCCGGTCTTGGTTATGACCTCCACCCCCTGGGCGATCACGCCCGAGGGATCGCTGACCGCAACGCCAATCCGTTTTTCCCCCATATCCAGTGCCATCCATCGTTTCATCATATTTCTCCTCAAAAACTACAGGATTTTGATGGCCAGGATCTCACAGGCTTCACTGCAGTACCCACAGGCCATGCAAGCCCCGAAATCCACCCGGGCTTTGCCGCCGCTCAACCGCAAAGCCCCGAAAGGGCAACGTTTTACGCAACGCCCGCATCCCGTACACCAGGATTCGATAAACAACCGGCGCGGTTGGCCGCCGACTTTTTCCCGGAGGGCGGAGATGGGGCTCTCGCCGCCGACTATCCGGTAATTAAAGTCAATTTCCTCCTTTGACTGCATCCCCACGGCAACCGCACTGATCCCCGGAAGGTCCAAGGCAAAACGGAGCGCCTTTTCCGCTTCCCGGGAGAGGTGCCCTCCGGCCAAGGCCTTCATGATATAGACCCCTTTGCCCATGGCGACGGCCAAAGCAATCGCCTCGGCCATCTCCTCCGGACCTCCGTCCCGGATCCCCCATCCCCTCATGTTATATAAGGGGTGAATTACCTCAATTTCCGGGCAGGAAGCCCCGGCCCGTACCCCGGCCACCGTGTGGGTGGAAAGGCCGACCGCACCGACGAGCCCTTTTTCTTTAGCCCCGACCAAGTATTCAAGGGCGCCGCGGTGCCCACGGAGCGTGGCGGCGGATTCCTGCTCATGCAGGAGGAAAAGGGGGATCCTCTCCATCTCCAATTCTTGCCTGGCCTTTTCAACGCTCCTTTTCATCTCCTCCGCGGTTACGGCATAGGATTTGGCCACAACAACCACATCCGCCTGGCGGCCGCGTAGGGCCCGGCCCAAGTAGGGGTAAGTTCCGTAAATCTCCGCGGAGTCAAAGAAATTTATCCCCAGTTCCAAGGCATACCTGATCAGCGCTTCCCCTTCCGCCAGGGATAAGTTCTTTTGGCGGGGGCCGATGGTCAAGGTGCCATAGCAAAGGGGGGAAACCCAAAAACCGGTCTGCCCAAGTTTTCTTTTTTTCATAATAACCGCTTCTGCCTTTTCTCCCGCATTATTTCTCCATTGGCACCAAAAACCGGATTTGAAAACTACGGGTGGGAACTTTCTGGACCCTGGAGGTATTCCTGAAATGTACCTGGCTGATCTCTGGGAAACCGGTCAATTCAAACTGGGCTTCCTCCAAGGTTTTCCCGGCGATGGCCTGGAACAACCGGCGCCGGTTAATCTGACCCCGGATTTTCACCGTCGAATGCACATATAACTCCGAATGCCGCAAGTCGCGGCCATGGACCTGCAGATCGCGGATGGTGATCCCTTCGCCATGCTGGACAAAGCCCGGAGGAATCGTCTGCTGCAGGTAACGGCGTAACCATTTGTACAGCGAGGATGTGCTTAAGGTTCCCCCCCGCAACCGGTAGATGAGTTTGAGGTTTAAAACTTCCCCCTCACCGCCAACCGGCGGATCAGCGTCGACCCTTTCTATTTCTGTGAAGACTAAATCCTGGAGGAGAATGTAATCATCTTTCTCTTTCATCTCCCGGAGATCCTCTTCCACCTGGAATTTCATCTGCCGTTCCGCTTCTTCCCTGGCCCGTAGGAAATCTTTCTCATCAACCACCGCAATCCAGCGGTCTTCTCCGGAAGTAAACCGCTGCAAATTGATGACCTGAAGGGTCTTGGCCAGCGGCCCCTCAATCCGGATAATGGTTTTTGCGTCCACATTGCCACCGGTACCCTTCTCCAAAGCTTCCACCTCAACCTCTGCCCGGCCGTACTCTTCGCCGGTTGCCACCCCCACTTCATACCTGGTAGTCTTCCCGGGTACCATCAAATTGCCGGTGGTGGCGTATCTCTGACCGGTCTCAGTGGCAACCACAACTCCTTTGGGGACCAAGACCGGGTTCGGGCTGCTGTTAATGAAGACTACCGGACCCCGGGCCGGAAGAAACCCTACCCCCCTTTTCCCAGTGGTCGACCGGGAATACACGGCCTCCCCCCGCCGTTCCAGGACACGGAGGGGAAGCTGGTTATTGAGCAAATCCCGTTCAGTAAAACCAACGCCGATCTCACCCCTGATGGAAAAGGTCCATTCTTTGACAACAGGGTGAACAATCAGAGTCAACCGTGGGGTCAAGAGAAACCAAAGACCGGCCAGAAGGGTGAAAAAAGTCACCAGCAAGGCGATGGCCAGTTTCCCCCCGGGAGAAGAGGAATACGACGGTCTGGGCGGTTCGCTGTCTTCGGCAGAGGCGGCACCCCGTACCGGACCGTCAAATCCGGGGGGAAACGAAGCATACCCAGGAGCAGGAGCCGTTGGAGCCAGCCTTTCCCTCTGCTGCAAGGGATCATCACTCCTCATCCCGGTGGAAAGCGGAGTATGCCCGGGTGCAGGGGCCGGAGCCGGAGTTGATCCTTCCTGCTGCTGCAGGGGATCAACACTCTTCATCCCGGCGGAAAGCGGAGTATACCCGGGTGCAGGGGCTGGAGCCGGAGTTGGCCTTTCCCGTTGCCTGAGGGAATCATCAATCCTCATTCCCAAACTGCGGGCGATCTTTTTTACCACCCGGTCTTTAATGACCAATGTTAAGATTTTTCCCTCTTCTTCACTGTAAAACTTCAGTAGCCGCAGGTTTATCTCATTACGCAAGAGAGGCAACCGGGTATCGGAAAAAAGGACCACCTGCGCTGCGGAGGTTTCCCGTATTTTCTCGATCAACGCTTGTACCGTATCGTCTTTACTTACAGGTATGACCTCTATGTTGGCCACTTTTTCCCTCCCTTCCTTCGTGGCTGATTGCTTGTCCACTGAACACCCTGGGGGGATTTCAATTTAATCATACTTAAATAAGCCGGTACTGTCAATCTAGGGAAATCAAAAAAAGCGCCCCGCCGGGCGCCCGGTCATTTCTTTAATTAACTTCTCCGGTAATTACCTCAAGAATTACCGGAGATTATCTTTTTCCCAACAGCCAACTTCCGGCCAGCATTGCCCGGGAAAGATTCCCCATCCTGCCTGCGCGCGTGCGCGCGGCAAAACCGGAAAGCATCCGCCGCATCCGCATATATCCCGACCGCTGCCATCGCATCCGCTCATCTCTTCTTCTTTTCATCATCATATATGTCCCGGCTGCCGCTCCAAATAAGCTGCCGGCCAATAAGCTACGGAGCAACCTGTTCATCCCGTCTACCTCCTTTAACTGTTAGAACCGGGGTAAGGTTAGTATAACCGGCGACGGGAAAGGTAAACCCGTTAAAGACAGGTAATAAAACCGCCGCCCAAAACCAGATCTTCCCGGTAAAAAACAGCGGCCTGCCCGGGAGTAACCGCCCGTTGCGGCTCCTCGAACCTGACGCGTACCTCCCCGTCTTCCGGCTCGATCACCGCCGGCACCGCCGGTGCGGTGTATCTGATCTTCACCGCCACAGGCAAGGGGTCCCGGGGAGGGGGAATGCTGACCCAATTGACCGTGGCGACCCGGCATTCCTCACGGTAGGTTTCACCGGCCTTGCCCACGATCACCTCACAATCTTCCGGGCGGAGCGCCACTACATAATAGGGGGTCCCGCCGGCGATTCCCAAACCGCGCCGCTGTCCGATGGTGTAAAAAGCGACCCCCCGGTGCCGGCCAAGAATTTTCCCGGAGGTATCGCGGATGTTGCCCGGCTGAACCGCTTCCGGCCGGTTCTGCTCCAGAAAACGGCTGTAATCATTATCCGGTATAAAACAGATCTCCTGGCTCTCGGCTTTCCCGGCGCTTGGCAGGTTCCATTTCCGGGCCAACTCCCTGATCTCTTCCTTTTGGTACCCGCCGAGGGGAAAAAGACTCCCAGCCAGTTGCTGCTGGGTAAGGCCGAACAAGACATAACTTTGGTCTTTTTGCGGGTCCTTCCCCCGGGAAAGTGTGAACCGCTCCAGGTCCCGGTCATACCCCTTCCGGACATAATGGCCGGTGGCAAAATAGACCGCCCCAAGGTTCCAGGCTTCTTCCATCAGGGCCTGGAATTTGATCTTCTTATTACAAACCACACATGGGTTAGGGGTCAACCCCTGCAGGTAAGCGCCGTTGAAATATTCCACCACTTCCCTGGCAAAGGCCTCTTCCAGATTAAAGCGGTAAAAGGGGATGCCCAGGTGTCCGGCGACCCGCTGCGCGTCGGCTGCAGCCGTGGTCCGCCCGGGCGCCGGGTATACCTCCATGGTTACCCCGATCACATCATATCCAGCCTCCACCAGCAAAGCAGCAGCCACCGAACTGTCGACACCGCCGCTCATTGCCACCGCTACCCGTTCCTTCATAATTATCACCTATTTATCCCAGGCTTTTCCCGTTCAAGCGGACGCCCGTCCGGGCCGGGAATTTTCATGGTCAGGCTGATCCGCCGGCGCTCCGGGTCCACCGTTTTCACCATTACCTTTATGATATCTCCCACCGACACCAAGGCCAACGGGTCCCGAACAAACCCCCGGCTCATCTCTGAGATGTGGACCAAACCATCCTCTGTGACACCGATATCAACAAAAGCGCCGAAATCCACCACATTACGGACGGTCCCCGTCAAAATCATCCCCTCACGCAGGTTTTCCAAAGCCATGATCCCTTTGCGGAAAACCGGTGGTGGCAAGTCCGTCCGGGGATCCCGGCCGGGTTTCTTCAAAGCCTCAATAATATCAACAAGCGTGGGCAAGCCGGTCTGGAGCCTGCCGGCCAGCTCCGCCGGGGAAAGCTCCTCCAACCGCCGGCGCAGGGAAACAAGTTTCTCCCGCTCCTCCAGGTCCTGTAGAGAGTAACCCAGCACCGTCAGAACCTCCGCTGCCGTCCCGTATGATTCCGGATGAATCGGGGTTCTGGCCAGGGGGTCGGCACTGCTGTACAGGCGGAGGAACCCGGCAGCCTGCTGGAAACTTTTCTCCCCAAGGCCTTTGACTTTGAAAAGATCCCGGCGGGTTATGAATGCACCGGCTTTTTCCCTGTACGCAACCAAAGCCGCAGCGGTTTTTGTGTTCAACCCCGCCACATAACTGAGGAGGGCCGGTGAAGCCGTGTTGAGATCGACCCCCACATGGTTGACACAGCTCTCCACAACCTGCTCCAGGCGTTCTTTGAGGCGGCCGGGGCTTATATCATGCTGGTAAAGCCCTACCCCGATTGACCGCGGGTCGATCTTTACCAATTCGGCGAGGGGGTCCTGGAGCCGCCGGGCGATAGAAACAGCACCCCGCATGGAAACATCCAGGCCGGGCAGTTCCTTTTTCGCGAGGGGGGAGGCGGAATAGACCGACGCCCCGGCCTCGCTCACCACTGTATATTGTAACCCTCCTCCCGCTTCGCCAATAACCGCTGTCGCCAGTTCTTCGGTTTCCCGGGAGGCGGTGCCGTTACCAACCGCGATGATCTCAACCCCGTGCTCCTTCACCAGCTGCCGTAAGGTGGCGCATGCCTCCTCCCAGCGTTTTTGCGGGGCATGGGGATAAATGGTCGCCATAGCTAGGAGCCGGCCTGTCCCGTCGACCACCGCCACCTTGGACCCGGTCCGGTACCCGGGGTCAATACCCATAACCGTTTTTCCTGAGACTGGCGGCTGCAACAGCAGTTTCTTCAGGTTGGCGGCGAAGACTTCGACCGCATGTTCTTCGGCGGTTTCCCATAGGCGGTTACGGATCTCCCGCTCCATAGCGGGCCGGAGAAGCCGCTTGTAACCGTCCTCAATCGCGGCGGCCACCTCTTCCCGTCCGGGAAAAGCCGGGCCGCCCAGGTGTTTTTTTTCGATAAGAGCAATAACCTCTTCTTCCGGTATTTCAAAGGTGATTTTCAAAATTTTCTCTTTTTCCCCACGGTTAATGGCCAAAATACGGTGGGGAGGGATCTTAGCCACCGCCTCCCTGTATTTATAGTAGATTTCATAGACCGTCGGTTCTCCGGTCAAACCTTCGGAAATTAAGAACCCTTTCTGCCAATAAAGACGGCGGACGGCTCCCCGGATCTCCGCGTCCTCCGCAATCCATTCGGCGATAATATCCCGCGCTCCTTGAAAGACTTCTTCTGTCCCGGACAGTTCTTTTTCAGGATCAAGGTACTTCTCTGCTTCTGCCTGCAGGTCGCAACCCCCGGTTTGCCGGGAAAAAAGAAACCGGGCGAAGGGTTCCAGCCCTCTCGCCCGGGCCTTGGCTGCTCTGGTCTGCCGTTTGGGGCGGAAAGGGAGGTAAAGGTCTTCCACTTCCTGAAGGACAGTTGCTGCCCTAATCTCTTTTTCCAGCTCCGGCGTTAATTTCCCCTGTTCCTCAATGAGCCGGACCACCTCTTCCTGACGCCGGGACAAATTCCGCAAATAGTTTAATCGTTGATCCAAAAGGCGTAATTGTTCTTCATCAAGGTTACCAGTGACTTCTTTACGGTAACGCGCGAGAAAAGGAATGGTATTACCCTCATCCAATAGCCGGGCCGTCCGTTCCACCTGCCCCGGGGTTATCCCCATTTCACCGGCGATCACCCGGTAAATCTTTTCCTCGGTCACGCTGATACCTCCTGTTGTATTCCGTCGTCAATTAGGGATTGGCCTTTAATATTTGTCTATAATTTTTATTAATTTCCGGCGTGGACCGCTGCACCCGGCCAACCCTAAAACCAGTCATTCATAAAGGTCCTTTTCGCCGGGAAAAGCTCTGCCAGTTCCCTTAGGTTCTTTTCGTCCCGGAGAATAACCCTGCCCAATTCCACGCTCTCTTTAAGCCCGGTGTAGCCCAGAACGAACTGGGAAAAACTCTGGATTGGACAGAAAAGATCCGGCTCTTCCCTGTTTTCTGGTTCTTCCTGTACGGTTGCCTTCCCTTCCGCAATTCTCACCCGGAAGCACCGGTTATGGTGCCAGCCGGCCAAAGGATCATCCACCCGCAATGAAAAACTCGCCGCCCGCTCCGGAGGAAAACTAAGATGCTCCAAGGCGCTTTTCACATTGACAACACGGGCCATCATCCCCTTGAGCAACCGGCAATCGACAGGGGCTTCAGGCAATAATAATAAGGAGGAGTCGCCGGCCGGAGCCCTCCAGACCACCGTTTCAACCTGGGCATTATGCAAGTGGAAAAAGCGAAAAAATTCTTCCTTTACCGGGTTGGACAGGTACATCATCTCGTGAACCAACATCTTCTCTTTGTTTAACTGGAAAAAGATATACCCTTCCAGCTGCCCCCGGTCGTTTTCATACCCGTAAAAGTGAAACCCTTGCTTTTCCTGTTTTTTAAGGAGGTACCGCCACCAGCTGTCACTTCTCTTGAGCGCCCCGTTATACCCGGCTACATACCGTTCATATACGGTTTTGACCCGGGGAAGGTCCGCCGTGGTCAGTGGCAGGAACCGGCCGGCGCCTCTGCCAAAGCCCGCAAAATCTTCCACGGAAGCAGTATATTCCCGGCAATGAAAAGCAAGTTCCCAACCGAATTTGCGGTAAAAACCATAGGAAAATGGTCCCAGCATGGAAAAGACGTCGCCCCGTTCCTCCATTATTGCCAGGGCTTTTTCTAATAAAGCAGCGACCAGCCTCTGTCGCCGGTACTCCGGCAGAGTCGCCACAGCCCCGATCCCGCCCATCTTCACCGGGCGCCCGCAGAAAAAAATCGCAAAGGGACTGATTTCCAAAGACGAAACCAGACGCCGCCCGTCAAAAACCCCGAGAAACTTACCGGACTCAAACCAATCCTCCCCCTGCTCCAAGTTAAAGCAGTAGCTGTGGAGGCGCTGGAGATCCTCCCGGTGGCGTTCGGTGACAAAATCAATCTTCATCTTTCTTCCCCCAAACTGCCTTCAACTGCCATAAATAATACCATTTTTGAGCGGACAAAAGCAAGGCTGTTTCAGTCCCGGGCTTTATTTTCGAAATAGCCCGCGCATGGGACGTTATCGTCCGTGGTAGTTGCTGAAGAACTAAAGTAAAGATAAAAAAACGCCCGTTTAGGGCAGTTATTACTTTTAAGACAACCGTTTTTCTATCTGTAGATCCATCGGCTTCCCCAACTCCAAATATTGATTTTTCCTCTTCCCCTCCAGGATCTGGACAACCGTCTTTCTTCTGCTGGTATTAACCACCACCGCTTTTTCTTTTGTATTGAGCAGAAGAACGCTGCCAACCGGATACGGCGCCACCGCCCAGGAAAGGGCGGCAACAGCCTTCCGGTCGTATTTCAAAGTCATGTTCGCCTTCAACTCGGCGATGGCTTCGTGGCTCCAAAGCGGTTGCCGGTACAATTTATTTGAGGTCATGGCATCAAACGAATCGGCGACTGCGGCGATCTTTGCATAAATATGGATCTCGTCTCCCTTGAGACCGCGGGGATAGCCCGAACCGTCTTCCCGCTCATGGTGTTGGTAGGCAACATGGGCGGAAAGGATACTCAACCCCTGATAGGTCCTTAACCGGTCAAAACCCAGCCTGGGGTGGTCCTGCACCTGTTTGGTTTCTTCAGGGGTCAAGTCGGTCATCTTATCCAAAATTTCGGGGGCAATATAGACCATCCCCAAGTCGTGCAGGAGAGTTCCCATGGCCAGTTCCTTCAGCCTATCCCGGGGCAGGCCCAAATGTTTTCCCATAATGGTCGCGATGACACAGACGTTGACTGAATGAACATATGTATAATTATCATGTTCCTTTAGATCAAGCATGTTGTAGATAACGTCGTTGTTCTCCAATACCTCATCAAGAATAATCTCCGCCACCAGGCTCATCTGCTTTAAATCCACGCCCTGTACGGCCGTGGCCTTGCCTAATGTGTCTTTAACGATCTTGGTGGCCTGGGCTTTCGTTACCTCACTGACCGGACCCATAATCTCCAGTTCATCGTCGACTTCGCTGTCTATAACATAAAGATGGGTAAAGTCGAAATCCTTCAACCTCTTCAGATAAGCCCGGGTAAGTTTTGTTCCCTTGGCCAGTAAAACTTTCCCCTCATTGCTGAAGAGATCCTTCGCCAAAAGCATACCGTCTTTTATCTCGTCGATTGCTAAGTAGCGCATGATACATCTCCTGTACGGTTATTCTGTGATCTCCGGGGAAGATGCCTTGTAGAATAAAAAAATTCTCTCCTCAGCCTGATTTTCCTTCTCCTGATCCCTACTTTATCAGAAAAAAGTATCCTGGAGAAAATACTTCTCCAGATCGCGGTAGCGCGGCCCTTGCGGGGTTAACTTGCTTTCCACCAGGGAAAACCCGTTTACAGTCATGAGCCCCTTAACCCCGGTCTCCAGCAGTTTCCTGTCATAAAGCGGAGCTTCACTCTTCACCCGGCCGATGGTCAAATGGGGTTTAAAACCCCTTTTTTCCGGCGCTAATTTGCCTGCGCTTACCTCCTGCACGACTGCTTCAAGGCGACCGGCCAAAGCCGTCAATTCGCTACGACCTTCATCCACCCCGAGCCAAAGAACCCGCGGTGGACGCCGGGGGGGAAATGTGCCGCCTCCGGCCAGGTTAAGCGGGAAAGAAGAGGTGGTTGCCGCCACCCGGCGCAAGTAGGGAGTAAGCGCGGTGAGAAAATCCGGATCCTGTTCGCCCAGGAACTTCAGGGTAAAATGTAACTGTCCGGGAAAAACCCATTTTATCCCGGAGGAACCGGCAGTAATTTTCCCCAGCCAATCGCCGACAATTTTCTGAAGTTCTTCACTCAACCAAACAGCAAGAAAAAGTCTCATTGTTCCTGCGCGTGCCCGGGGGCACGCTTGTCTTCACCTCCATTCTCTTCTCTGTCCGGCATTGTTTCCGGTTCATTAACCACCATCCGCTCCAAAGTCAGCTTTCCCCCGAGGCTGTAAACCCGGACCAGGTCAACTGCGGAAAGACGGTACGACGCCCCCGGTCCCGGTTCTTTACTGCGGTTGAAACGCAGGAGGGCTACGCTGTAAGGCGGCGGATCGTTCTCCAAACCCCGGAGCCCGGCGGCGCCGCTGGTCCCGGCGTTAATAAAATAGGTTTCCCCTTCATTGGAGACGGCCGCACGGTGGTCATGACCGTGTAAAATCACGGGGATCCGGCCTTTTACTTTCCCGGCCAACTTTTTATTGTGTGTAGCCAGAAGATCCACATTCTCCGAAAGGCTCTCCAAGTATCCGGCGAGCGCCTCCGCTTCCTCCGCCAGTTCCTCTTCCTCCGCCAACAGGACCCCGGAGTTCCTGGCTGCCGGATCTTCCCAGCCCAAAATGGTCAAACCTTGGAAATCATAAGTCCCTCTTCGTAAAATGATCAGATTGGGCAGGCGGTTAAGACTGTTGATCACTTCCGGTGAATCATGGTTCCCGGGGATAAAAAGGTAGGGAACGGCCAGGGTTTTGATGATCCCGGCCAGTCCGGTCTCGACTGCCGTGCCATAATCGGTCAGATCCCCGGTATCAACCACTAAATCCACGGCAAAACCCTCAATCAAGGGTTTGATAAATTCAAAAGCCGCCGGGTTGTTATGGATATCCGAAACATGGAGGATCTTAACCTCCCCGTCTGCCTTTGCCAGGGGGGTCAAAAGGTCCACTTGCGTGACCAACCGGTCCATATTCCCGGCCACCAGGGAGAGCCTTTCGCTCAATTCTGGCAAGTATGACAAGCCTTGGTCAATTACTTGCAAGACCCAGGGAGCGAAGGCCAGCATCCCTTCATAGCGGGGGTTTTTAAAAGCCTCCCGGTCGTAATCCAGCGCTACACTTCCTAAAAAAAGCAAAACCGCGCAAAAACCGGCGGCCACCGCCCGCCAAAGCCGGTGAAAATCCCGCCGGCCAAAGAGCAAGGAGACCACACCCCCGGCCACCCCGCCCAAGACCACCAATTTGACCAGGAAAAAATAGAAGAACTGCTGCAGGCGGGGGAGCAACACACCCAAGTACTCTTGGGGATTGGCATATCCCGCCAATTCGTGCTGGAGAAGAGCGGGATCAATCTTCTCCACCCGTAAGGAAAAGATCACCGGCCAGCGGTGGGTATAGGCCTTAATCTCACCCAATAAGGGAATGACCAACCTGCTCTCGCCGGGCCATCCCCAACCCAGATCAAAACTGACGGAAAAAGGACCAAATTCGCTGCTGGTTCCGGCTAGTAATGTAAGAAAGAGGAGAAAGAGAAGAACAACCAATACGGGGAGGATAATCTCCCATATCCGGGTCAAAACCGGATTTGCTCTCAGTTTTTCAGCAATTTCCCTGCTGTGCACAGGAAAAGGCCCCCTCCAGGTACTGCCATAACATAACCAGCCCCGCCTGGGCGGTGGCAATTTTGTTTTCTGTCCGGTCCCAACAGAATCTTTCTTCCCGGGTAACGGTCCCCTCCGGATGGGCCAAAGCCAGGTAAACCAGGCCCACCGGTTTTTTGGCGGTCCCTCCCCCCGGCCCGGCAATGCCGGTAGTGCTCAAAGCCAGATCAACCCCGTAGTATTTACGCATTCCTTCCGCCATAGCCCGGGCTACTTGCGGGCTCACTGCTCCATACTCTTGTAAAAGGGTTTTTTCAACCCCAAGGGCCTTTTCTTTAATCCGGTTAGCATAAGCGACAACCCCGGCCAAAAAATAGGCGGAGGCTCCCGGCACACCGGTAATTCTATGGCTGAGCAGACCGCCGGTACAGGACTCGGCGGTCCCCAGGGTTAACCCGCGGGCGGTCAAGATCCTCCCTACCACCTCTTCCAGTTGCTCCCCGTCTGTACCGAAGATGTACCCGGCCAGCCGGGATCGGATCTCTTCTTCCACCGGCCGGATCAAAGCAAAGGCCGCCTCTTCCGACCGGGCTTTGGCGCTGAGGCGCAGCCAGACCTCACCCCGTTTCGCCAGCGGGGCAATGGTAGGGTTGGTCTGCCCGGCCAGTAAATCCTGGATCTCTTCGGTCATTGCCGATTCCCCGATCCCTGCCGCCTTCAACACACGGGAGACGAGAACCGTACCGGGATCGCCGGTTTCCGCCCGCGCGCGGCGCGCCCGTTCCACCCTGGGGAGGACTTCCTTTTCCATCAAGTTTTTCATCTCAATGGGGACTCCGGGGAGAGCGGCCAGCATCTTTCCATCCTTCTCCAACCAAAGTCCGGGGGCGGTTCCGTAGGGATTCATAAGGCAAACAGCAGACCGGGGCCGCAGTGCCTGCCGGAGATTAGAGGGGGGCATCGGCAAGCCCCGGCGGTAAAAATACTCCTCAATCATTCGCCGGGCGCCGGGGTCCTCCACCAGTTCCTCTCCAGCAAGGAGAGCCACGGCCTCCCTGGTCAGGTCATCAAGGGTCGGGCCCAGCCCACCGGAGATGAGAACCAGGTCCACCCGTTGCCATGCCTGTTGTAAAAGGGCGGTCAAGCGCGGCAGGTTATCCCCGACCGTTGAAAGATGGTAAAGATCAATCCCAAGCCGGGCCAATTTTTCCGCCAGATAGGCACCGTTGGTATTGACGATCTGCCCAAGCAACAGCTCAGTCCCGACACAAATAATCTCCGCCCGCAAGAGTACCCCTCCCTTAAAAAACACTCCCACCGGTAACAGGCACGCACGCGTAACAGCTAACAGCAAGATGCCTGTGCATCTTACCGTCCGCATGGAACGCGGAAAAATTACCCGCCTCTTTGTACAGAACCGGTAACGGGTTACACGTGCCGCCACGGGCAACCCGTGGAACTGGAAGATCCCCGCGAATTACGCAGACGTGCGCGTAGCCGCCGGTTCCGGATCCATCTTCAGTAGTTGCCGGAGTTTGGCGCCGGAAATTTTCTCCTCCGCCAGTAAGACCACGGCCGCCTGCTGAAGATGGTCTTTTTTCGCCTCAATGATAGTGGTCGCCCTTTCAACCTGGCTGGTCATGATTTTTTGAAACTCCCGGTAGATCTTCTTCTGCGGGGTGCAGTCTTCATCCACTACGCCCAGGGAGGAAAGGCCGGTGGTGATCATATCCCGGGCCAGCCTGGCGGCTTGCTCCAGATCATTGGCTGCCCCGGTGCTTCTCTCCCCATAAATGACCTCTTCGGCAACGGCCCCGCCCAGACAGATGGCGATCTGTTCCTCCATATACTTCTTGGTGTACAGCGATCGTTCCTCCTCACCAGCCGGACGCATGAACCCCAGAGCCCTTCCCCGGGGAATGATGGTCAAGGTCCTGACCGATTTCGGTCTCAGTGTTTCACTGACAAGGGCATGACCGGTTTCATGGATCGCCACCCGTTCCAGTTCCTCCAGGCGCAACTGCTTATCCGTGCGTTCACCCAGTAATACTTTATCCAGGGCTTCTTCCATTTCTTCCAGGCTAATTTCTTGTTTTCCTTTACGAAAACTGAGAATCGCCGCCTCGTTAACCAGAGATTCAAGGTGAGCCCCGGAAAAACCGAAAGTATCCCGGGCCACTCTTTCCAGGTCAACTCCATGGGCTAAAGGCTTATTTTTAGTGTGGATCTCCAGGATCTTGCGCCTTCCTTCTTTCGCCGGGAGATCCACCTGTACCCGGCGGTCAAAACGGCCGGGACGCAGTAGGGCTTCATCCAGGAGATCTGCCCGGTTGGTGGCGCCAATGACCAAAACCCTTACCCCGTCTTCCGCCCGGAGACCGTCCATCTCAACCAGGAGTTGGTTAAGGGTTTGGTCGTACTCCAAGTGGGAGGTGTGTTTTCCCCGTTTACCGCCTAATACCTCAAGTTCATCAAGGAAGATAACAGCGCGATTTTTACCCATTTTCTGGGCCAGCCGGCGGGCACGGGAAAAGAGCTGCCGGACCCGCTGAGCCCCAACTCCGGCATACATCTCAATAAACTCGGAACCGGAAGCGGCCATAAAGACCGAATCCATGTAGTGGGCAGCGGCTTTTGCCATCAGGGTTTTCCCTGTCCCGGGCGGGCCGGTCAGTAATATACCTTTCAAAGGCCGTATCCCCAGCGCTTTAGTCCTTTCTTCCTCGCGTAGAAAATCCAGGGCTTCCACCAGTTCCCGTTTGGCCGTTTCCTGGCCGCCGATATCGGCAAAGCTGACGTGGGAGATGAACTCTTTCTCTCCCTTGTATTCCAGGGTTTCAAAGTTCTTTTCCAAACCCCGGTTCCGGAGATAGTAATGAAGCGCCCCCATCGCCCCGGCGAGAAGAAAAAAGGGGACCGGATCCAGTCCCTGTTTGACCAGGAAAAGGAAGAGCGCCGCACCGGCGCCGATAATTATCTCTTTTTTCACCGGATCACCTCTCCTTCTCCGGTGCGCCACCGGGAAAACCTGGGCACCGCTTGATAATATAAGAGGTCGCTCTTGGCTAATTGGACAAAGATAAATTCTTCACCGATAAAAACCTTGAAATCCCCTTTGTATTTCTCCTCCAACTCCTGGAGTTTTTCATACAAGGCTTGATAATTCCCGGAAACCCTAGCCTCTTCCAGGGTAAAACTGAGTTCATAATAGACAGGGGCCAACTCCGGCGCTTGCGGGGTTTCGATGATAACCTTTGTAACATCCCCTTTTGTCTTCTCCTGGACTTTCCGGAGAAAAGGCTCAAGGGTACTACGGAGATCATCCGTCTTTTCCAGCCGGAGATGAAGAACCTCCCCTTTCCCCTGCAAGGTGAAGTCTTTAATCTCCGGAACAGCCTCCGCCCATTGTTGCAGCGGGCTGTCCTTTAAGAAATATTTCGCCAATGCTTCCCCGCCAAATAATAAACTGGTTGTGACAATGAAAGCCACGCCAATGAGGAAAAGCTTCTTCGGTGTCCACTTCTTTTGTGGCATGGTAATTCTCCTTCCGAGGCGGCAAAGTGTTGACATAAAAATTATAACATACTTCAAAGAAAATCACGACCAAAACCGCCTGGTAGTTGGTGGAATCACACGTGCGTCGCACTACTCCCCGGGCGAACCGGCGTGATGCCGGATGCACGAGGGCAGGCAAAGGCGCAGGCAGGCGACTGGTCAAAAAAATGAAAACTTTTCCCGGTAGGATTTTTCTCCCTTCTGACGAATTCTAATTCTGGCGAATTCTAACGAATTTTAAAGAAAAAAACCCCGGCCAAAAAAGAGGAGGGTGCCACAGATGGACAGGAAAATGCGGAAAAGAAAGGTGATTATTGCCGTATGTACCGTTCTTCTTCTCTTGGGCAATACCGCGCCGGGTCTCGCCTCTGGAAATGAGCTTAATATCGGGTATAATCCGGATTACGGGTTGATGGTGGGGGCGGAGGTCGATCTAAAAAAAATAACCTCCCTCCCCCTGCGGGGAGCCTTTGAGGCCTACACAGAAAAATATAATCTCTTCCTGACCACCGTTTTTCCTTTGGAAGACCGGCTTGATTTCTACCTCCGGGCCGGCCTGGCCGAAGGTTTATATCTTGGACTGGGCGTTAAACTTCAAATCACTTGGGATCTGCAGATCTGGGCCGGTTTCGGTCAGGCCTTCCAGGATCAAGCATTCCTGGATTTATTGGCCGACTACCGCCTTAATAACAATCTCCACCTGAAACTCCGTTATCACATGTACCGGGCTTATCTTGGGATCGGCTATACCCTTTAGGAGCAGACCCCGCCGCGGGCCGCCCGGGCCCGGCTACGTTACCCCCCGGTTACGGGGTATCCCGGTTACGGGGTATCCCGGCTGGCCTCATCAATCACCGCCGCGAGTTTCTTGTGTTCTTCCGCCGGAAGGGTTTTGTCAATATACAAAGTATGGTTTTTCTCCTCCGCCAGATTGAGCCGGGGACGTTGTTCCAGGAGATTCCCCTCCCGGTCAAAATAGATCCGTACTTCAGGCCGGAAGGGATTGTTCCTACTGACCCGGATCACCTTCGCCACTTCACCGCTGTTCAAAACAACCAGCGACCCAATGGGATAAATAGCCATCACAGAAATAAAGGCATTAAGAACCCCCGGGTCATATTTTTCTTTCTCTGAGAGCAGTTGTTCTAAAGCCTGTTGCGGAGTCATCTGTTCCCGGTATGGCCGGAAAGAGATACAGGCATCATAAACATCGGTAACAGCAAGAATCCTTGCTTTGAAACTGATATCTTTCTCCCGCTTGCCGCCGGGATAACCGGAACCGTCGTACCTTTCATGATGTTCCCTGGCCACCCTGATAACCTCTTCTGAGAAGCCTTTGGTCCGCAATAATTCTTCCCCGTAAACCGGATGCTTTCTAATCTCCGCCTGTTCGTCAGGGGAAAGGGTACCCCGTTTTTGCCAAATCTCCTGCGGAATACTGAGCATCCCCAGATCATGAAGGAGGGCAGCTGCTCCCAGTTCCTGAAGTTCCTTTTTGGAATAGCCTAACACCTCTCCAACCAGCAAGGTTAGAATGGCTACATTTACCGAATGGCTAAAAAGATAATTATCATATGCTTTGATATGCGTTAGATTTAATAACAGGGACGGGTCCAGCTCCACCTGACTCATTAAATCATCGGCCAGGCCATGGACCATCTCCTCTTCAAGGGGCTGCTCTGTGGAGAGATTGATCATTTCCTCCACTGCAGTAATCGCCCGTTCATGGTTTTCAGCCAGAATCGGAATGAGTTGCCGTTCCGTCTCATCCTTACTGTCCTCTTTTGTCTCGTCAATCCCCACTGCTTCAATCCCCAGATTCTCAATCCGCCGGATTGCCTCTATTGAAAGCTCCGTGCCTGCTCCAATCAGTGTTACGTTTGTCTTGGGAAGAATAATATCTTCCGCCAACCGCATCCCTGGAACCAATTGGGTAGTTTTGATCCGTTTCAAATTAACACCCCCTAACCATCAGCTTCTCTAAGTGCAATATAAATCTTAACGTCTCCTAATTCTGTTTGCAAGGGGATGACAAGAAAATTCATATCTGTAGCGGAAACCATTACTTCCTTACCCATAAAAAGGGTGGGCGGGGTAACGCTACAAATAATGTCCCTGTTGCCCAATTCCCCTACAGCATTGCCAGTAACCATATTACTGAATTCACAGATGGCGCTCTTTGCCAATTCGTCCAAAGTAACGACGGGCAGTCCGATAAGCATATTTGAGGCCAGTTTCATCGCGGTTTTTTCTGTCATACAAAATATCACCTGGCCTAAAAGATCTCCGGTCACGCCCACGGTTACATTTACCTCGTCCCCGTGTACGGGGGAAGCGGCTAGACCCAACTGCCCCCTGGTCGCCTGGGTCTTACCCATCCGTTTAAGGATATCAAAGGACGCTGCTAAAAAAGGATTGATTAAATCTGCTTTCACCTTGACCCCTTCCTCTCTTGCTTCTCTGGTAAAAACTCCCGGCATGGCAGTTTATTCGCGTGCGTGCGCGTTGCGAATTCCGCCTTCCTTCGGGCCATCTCCCGCTCTCTTGCGTTTATTCGCGCGCGCGTGCACGTTTTGTAGTTCATTTCAAGATAAAAGAGAGACAGCTTTTCCTTCCGTCTTTCCAAAGAAGGCAAACCCCTTGGTGAAGGCAAAACCCGCAAGGAAGTATCTGGGGAACGGCGCTTTGCGCCTTTTCTTTTGCCACTCTTGATCTCACCCCTCCCGCGCAAAAAAGCCGGCATTATAGTATATGCAGATCACGGGGGGGATTAAGCAAAAACTACCGGAAAGGCCGGAAGGTTATTGCCATATGGTCAAAATGCCAACAGCCGCCAGTGTAACCAGAATGCCGGCGATTACCGTTCCTAAAGCCAACGCGGGCACGGCCATCCTCTTCTTTATCCCCAACAGATAGGCAATGGCGGCGCCGGTCCAGACCCCGGTCATCGGCAACGGAATGGCGACAAAGATCGTTAATCCCAGAAATCCGTAGCGGTTAATTTTTTCCTGTTGTTTTGCGGTCCTTCTTTGGATCCACTGCAACAGGTGATAAAAAAGGTTGTATCGATGAGACCAGCGGGCAAGAAACGAAAGAACAAGCATTATGGGTACTATGGGCAGAAGATTCCCCACAACACCCAGGAAAAAGGCTTCCCACGGCCGGGCGCCCAGATACAATGCCATGGGGATGGCTCCCCTTAATTCCAGGTATGGCAGAATACTAGTGAAAAGTACAAGGAAAATTTCGTTCAGAGTCAACCCCTCGGCCATAAAGCTCTCCGCTTCCCCATCTATTTTTTGTTATTATTGGCTGTATTCTCTATTCATCGGCTTTTACCTGCCTTTAGGATAAAAAATGCGGAACACTGGTATTGGCATTTTGTTATTGTCTTGTTGCTATTTTGTTACTCTTCACTTAAGAGCCGTAGCCTTTTATATTCTGCCCATCCTACCTGCCCGGTAACGGGCAACCCCTCTTCTTCCTGGAATTTTTTCAGTGCCTGCTCTGTTCCGTAACCAAAAATCCCGTCCGGGCGGTGCCGGTAGAACCCTAATTGCCGCAAGCGTTTTTGCAAAAAGAAAACATCCGCGCCTTTTTCCCCCATCAAAAGCCGGCGCCTGCTCCGGAAGGGATCCCCGGTAACATAGACCCGGGTACCCTGTCGCACCCATTGGTACACCTGCTCCACATCGCGATTATACATTCTGATACAACCGTGGCTCTCCATTCTCCCAATGGACCATGGCTTATTGGTACCATGAATACCATAGCGGCCAAAAGGGACGTTCAACCCGATCCAGCGGGTGCCAAACCCCCCGCCCCATTTTCCTTTATCCACCACCGTCCAACTCCCTACCGGTGTGGGCGTGGCAGGCTTGCCGATGGCTACCGGAAAATTCTTAAACGGTTTACCGTCAACCAGCACTGTAAGGGAGAGGCGGTCGGTGTCGACAAGAATCAGAATATTTCCGGGGGGAGGATTTCCGGCCACCGGATCTCCTGGGCTCATCCCCCCCAAAGCTTGCCACGTATCACTGTCGACCCTTCCGGTTATTCGTAAATCATGCAGGCGTTGAAACTCTTTCACCGCGGCAATTGTTGGCTGATCATAGGAACCCGACGGTTCACCGGCAAAAAAACCAAGGCTCCGCAAGAAATATTGTAGTTCAAGGATATCAGGGCCTTCCGTTCCCGGGAGAATCTCCGTTTCCGGAGGGCACATGCATTCTTCAGCCGCGCGCGCGCGCTGGATCCCGGGGAAAAAAAAGCCCCACCCGGCTAAAAAAAGTAAAAAAAGACAGACCCCTCTTCTTCGCCGCAAATCTTCTCCGCCTCCTGTTTTGCCAACTTTCTTTAGTATTTCCCGGAGAAAAAACAAGGCTTCAGGGAATCTTATCCTCGAATATAATCCAGTCTCCGGTTAGTCAGCGCGTGCGTGCAACGGGGCGGCCTTTGGTTATCAAGGTAAAACCCAACCTTTACGGCTGGACAGCGCGCGTGCGCGCAACGGGGTGGGCGGGCAGCCCAAGGCCGACGGGTAAAGACCCAATATGCTACGAAAATGCCATTGCCGGCGACACACCGGTATGGCTTGCCCTGGAAGGCAGGGCGCCTGTTCAGAGGTTTACTTGCACAAGGTCCCGGTCCATCTTTTCCATGCAGTTTTTGATCTTGGCGGCCATCGGTGGATCCTCCTCAAGACAGGCGGCGCGGATTTGCCGCAAAAGGTCAATTCCCCGGCGGAAACCGGAGACAATGTCCCCCTCCTGAAGCTCGGGGGCGTTACGGGTCAGCGTAAAAAAGTCGCAACCCCGGCTCCATTCGTACGCCAACGGGGAAAGGCTGGGGAAAAAGCGGATTTCTCCCTCGCCCACGCCATGCCGGAAAATCAGATCCCGGATGATTTTCCTGATTGGTTTATATTCAAAAGGAAGCTGACGTGGCAGGCGTTCCCCTTTTCGCGGTTCGTAATCAACAGCGACAATAACCGCATTAATTTGGTCTTCATCCCATTCATGGAAGAACCCGGCGAAATACAACTCGGTGATCAATAGTTCCTGGGCGTAGATTTGCATGGCAAATAAGCCGCGGGGCAATAGTTTTTCATCGGCGTCGAGATAATTCAGGTCTTCCAAAATAGCGGCCTTGGCCTCCAAATCAGCCTCAAAGCGTCCGGCTACTTGCAAATTGCGCATCTGTTCTTCCAGGCTCAACCGCTCTTTATAAAGCTTCTCATAGGTTTTGGCCCTCTTTTCGCAACGGGCTTGTTCCGCCGGGGAACAGTCTCTTTCGGCAAGTTTGGCCAGGGACTCCTTGAGTTCCCTGACTTCCGCACTGATCGCCCGCCGGGCTTTCTTACCGCGGATATACCGCAAACGCCGTTCTTTCCGGCGTAATTGCCGTAAAGCCACCGCCCGCATCTGCGGGCAGGAGAGGCTGCCCCAATCCTGGCAGATCACACTGCGTGTCTTCTCCAACTCCGCGGCCAGCCGGTCCAAGCGGTTTTCCAGGGAAACCCTGTTGTTACGTGCCTGGTAAGTGGCGAAATTCCGGTTTAAGATTACCAGGATCTCCCCACGCTTGTAATTGTGAAAGAGGTTTAAGATCGAATTATAACTAAGGTTGAAACGGCTGGTCAATTCCTCGACATCATCCGGATTGGTACTGGGGAACTCCTCCAGGCGGTAACGGTCCAAATTCGCCAGGATATAGACAAAACCTTTTTCGTCGATCCCCCGGCGGCCGGCCCTCCCCGCCATCTGGAAATACTCCAGAGTAGTCATGGGTCTAAAGGTCACCCCGTCCCATTTTGTCGGCGCATCAAAGCAGACGCTGCGGACCGGATAATTAATCCCCACAGCAAAAGTCTCGGTGGCATACATTACCCGGATCAGGTTCTCCCCAAAAAGGGTCTCCACGATCTCTTTTAGGGCCGGCAAAAGACCGGCGTGGTGGAAGGCTATGCCCCGAAGAAAAACCGGCTGTAACCTGTGGAGGGTCGGCCATTTTTCCAAATTGTACTGCTTGGCCGCACGGTCCAGGATCTCCTGGACCCTCTCCTTTTCGTCTTTGGTCAAAAAATCGAACCGCTCACTAAGTTCCTGGGCTTTAACTTCACACTGCTGGCGGCTGAAGATAAAATAGAGCGCTGGCAGGCCGTTGCGGCGGCGGATGGCTTTTACCAGTTCTTTATGGTCCGGTCCGTTCCTGGTGCGTGCGCCACCCGGCGGAGACCCGTGCTCGGCCTCGCGCTTTTTCTGTTTCTGCCAAACCTTTTTCAGATGGCCAAAGCTTGCCGGCCCGGTCAGGGGATGGTAGACATAATGCTCCAAAGGTACAACCCGGTCTTGCTTGTATACCACTTTGACCGGGTGTCCCTTAATCTCCTGGATCCACGCGGCCAGTTCCGAAGCGTTGGGGATGGTGGCGGAAAGCCCTAACAAACGCAGATTATCCGGCATGAAAATTATCGACTCTTCCCAAACAGTCCCCCGTTCTTCGTCCGAAAGATAATGAATTTCATCAAAAATCACATGGGAGAATCCGGCCAGCCGTTCCTGTTCCTGGTGTAAAATATTACGGAAAATCTCCGTAGTCATAATGATTATCTCCGCATCCGGCTGGATCACCACATCGCCGGTGATAATTCCGATCTTCTCCGCCCCGTGCCATTCCTTAAATTCCTTAAATTTCTGGTTGGAAAGGGCCTTGATCGGCGCGGTATAAACCACCCGCCGCTGCTCCTTAACTGCCTCTTCAATCAGGTAATCGGCGATCAGGGTTTTCCCCACTCCGGTGGGAGCGGAGACAAGAACCGAGGAGCCCTGCAGTAAATGGTTGATGGCCTCTTTTTGGAAATCATCCAGGATAAACCCGCGAAATTCTCCTGCTTGTTCTGGCATCACAATTGTTGCTCCTATTCTTTTATTTATTATTTGACAATATTAATTATTCACCCGCGCGAATCCCCGCGCGTCGCCATGAAGGGTCAGCCCTCTGCTCCGGCTTGCCAGCGGGTTACCCTGTAGGGTTAACCCTACGGCTTAATCCCGCGGTTTACCCAACGAGTTACCGAAAACGGATTACGGTGCGCGCGCTCTCTCAACGGGTTTTTAGCGGGTAACCTGTGGATTACCTCCGGGCTTAACACCGGGACCCCGGTACGTTCAGTGGCCTGCCGGTAATTAAAACCGCTTCTATAGCCTTGATTAACCCGGCCATCTTCTTCTCCAGCAACGCATATTCCGGTGATCTTCTTTCCGTACCCGCCCATCTCCTGTGCAAAGGCAGGATCTCGCGGAGGTAAACGCCGACCGCCATCTTTTGAACCTCTTCCGGGACCAGCGGAATACGCAAAGACTTAATCTCTGAAAAATTCAAATTTGGCGTCCCCACACCGCTCTTTAAACGCAAAATCTGAGCCCGTCCGAATTTTCCCATGAGAAACAACCAGAGAAAAACCGGGTCAACACCGCCTAACCTTATACGGTCAACAAAACAACTGACATTGGCCGGTTCGGTTTCCAGATAGACACCGGAGCGAAAGCGAAGGAGCGATCCCTCACCTGAACGGGAAAAAAGCAGATCCCCCCGGCGTACCCGGCTCCGTTCCGGATCAAATTCCCCGCCGGCGGCCACCCGGAGAGCGGGACGGGGGTTAAGGCCGGTAAAAAAGAGGTCTTTTTGGCCGAAAACCAGCACCCCGTTTTCCCGCGGTTCAGGCTTTTTCCCGGGTAAAATAGGGCCGTAGGCAATTTCTTCAATATATTCACCCAACGGCCGGAGGGGAAAAATGATGCCGTCTAGTGCGGCGCGCAGAGCCGGGTCCCAATAATTCGGGTGCCAACGCCGCCGTGGGAGTTCGGAAGTTTTCACCCAAGTAACGCCGGGAAGAACTTTCTTTTCCCCAAAAAAGTTGTAGGCGCCGGCGGTCTGCAGGACTGTTCCAAAGAATTCCGGAAGACCTTTTACCCCCCGGAATTCTGTGCTGGCGAAAAGGGTCTCCTTTTCGCCCTCGCTCTCCTCATCCGGGTTTTCTTCCCGGCGGCGAAAAAAAACCAAAGAAGTCCGGGCCGGTGTCCCTGCAGATTTGAAGCTGCCGGGCGGAAGCCCGATTACCGCCAATAACCGGGCCCGGCTGGAGAATTCTTCTCTCTCCCGCTGCAGGCGGTCGTTACCCAGAAAACCGTCAGGCAGAATAATCGCCCCGTAGCCGCCCGGCCGGCACAACGCGAGAAAACGCCGGAGGAAAAGCGCCTCTACCGGCAGGCGCAAGAGGCGGGCCAAATCCTTTTTATCATACCCTTCAGCCAATAACCAGCCGGCACTTTGCCAGTCGCCACTGGTAAGGTCGGCGGCAAGCCTTTCCTTGCCGCCCCGGCCAAAGGGGGGATTGCCAACCACCAGATCAAAACTGTCCCGGGAAAGAGCGGCAGGCCCACCGTCCAGAAGGCCGTCCGCCTGAAACCAGCGGAGTTTTAACTCCGCTGGTGGACGCAGCCTGGGGTCAATCTCAATTCCTGTTATTTGCTGGGGTGCGAGCAACCCCAATTTAATGCCGGAGGAGAGAAAGACACCCTCTCCGGCGGCAGGATCAATCACCCGGAAACGGGGAAAGTCGGCGACGGGAATCATCTGTTGCAGCATTTCCCAGACAAAAACCGCCACCCGCACCGGAGTAAAAAACTGTCCCCACTCACGGGCGTACCGGGGTTTTTCCGCCTTTGCCCTGTTTTTACCGGTTCCCTTCCCCATCAACTTCTCAGCTTTCACCGCCTGCTACGAAGACCTCGATCATCATGGCATGCTCGTCACAGTTGGGAAATTTCGGGCAGTTGATACATTCTTTCCATACCTTATGCGGCATCTGTTCTTTATTAATTAACCTAAACCCGCATTTTTCAAAGAATTCCTTCTGGTAAGTAAGGGCAAATACCCGGGGAATACCCAAACTCCGGGCCTCTTCCACTAGCATTCCCACGAGTTTCCGGCCAATCCCCCGGCCGGTGACGCCATCAGCCAGGGCAAGGGCACGAATCTCCGCCAAGTCTTCCCAGATTATGTGAAGGCCCCCGGTGCCAAGAAACTTTCCCTCCTCCTCCACCACGGTAAACTCCCGCAGGCACTCGTAGATCATACTCCTGGACCTTGGCAGCATCAGCCCTTTTTCCGCGTAGGAATTGATTAATCTGTGCAAATTTTCAACATCGGTCATTTTTGCCTTTCGGAATATGAGCATACCCCGCATCCTCTCCCTGCAAAACAGTATAGCAGTATTACTTCGGCATTTCTTGACGAATTCCTCTGTTATTTCCATCTTCCACCCACTTCCCGGCAAAAAAAAGAGGTTTGAATGTTCAAACCCACTCAAACCCCTAAAAATAAAATATTTATGGTGCCAAGGGACGGAATCGAACCGCCGACACGAGGATTTTCAGTCCTCTGCTCTACCAACTGAGCTACCTTGGCCCTGATTGATAAATGGCGGAGCCGACGGGACTCGAACCCGCGATCTCCAGCTTGACAGGCTGGCGTGTTAAACCGACTGCACCACGGCTCCGTAAAACGTAAAGCTGATGGTGGTCGCGACTGGATTCGAACCAGTGACCTCTGCGATGTGAGCGCAGCGCTCTGACCGGCTGAGCCACGCGACCATTCTTCTTGAAATTATAACATGATCCGCCTGGCAAGTCAACAGAGAAGAAAACCCCCTGCAGAGCAGGCGGTAAATTTAAATGGTAGTCCCAAGGGGATTCGAACCCCTGCCGCCGCCTTGAAAGAGCGGTGTCCTAACCCCTAGACGATGGGACCGGATGGTGGGCCATCGGCGAATCGAACGCCGGACACCCTGATTAAAAGTCAGGTGCTCTGCCGACTGAGCTAATGGCCCCAACTTCAATAAAACCTCATACATAATACAATATTTTTTTCTTCGTGTCAACCCCCAGTATTCTGCGATGTAGTAATTCTGGCGCCGAAGAACGAGGGATTTTTTTTCGGCCCCCGATTACTGATGTTTCATATGCATGTAAAAATTGTGTTGGAATTTAATTACAAAAATGGTATAATATAAATTAATTCCTTCCCCGTCCGATTATCAATCCTTATCAGGAGGTGTTCTGATGGAACTTTCCCACCTCCAAACCTTTCTTCTCCTGGCGAAAAACGGTAGTTTTTCGCAAACCGCCGCTCTTTTACATCTTACCCAGCCGGCTGTCTCACAGCAAATCAAAACCCTCGAGGAAGAACTGGGGCAGGTTCTCTTTGTCCGGCGCAGCCGTTCAACTCCCTTGACCAGGTTGACGCCTGCCGGAGAACTCTTTCTTCCCTATGCCCGTCAAATTGACCTTTTCCTGGCTGAAGGCAGAGATAAGCTGAAAAACCACGAACCAAAAAAACCTTTATCCCTATCCTTTGGCGCCGGTTCTACCACCATCACCTACTGCTTGCCTGAACTCCTCCGGGCATATAAACGCCGGGTTCCCACCGGTGAATTGGTCATAAAGACCGCCTCCAGTCAAGAGGTTGCCGGGTTGGTCCTTAAGGGGGATGTGGACTTCGGGTTTGTCAATACCCCGGCCCACACCGGAAACTTAAAATGCTTTCCTCTTTTCCAGGAGCAAATCCTTTTGGTTACCCCCGGAGAATGGGAGCCCCCGACTTCCCCTTTACACCTTCAAGATCTGGCCAATGAGGTTTTGATTTTTCCTTCGCCGCTCAGTGGCTTCCGGGACTTTTTGAATGACAGCTTCCGCCGGCGCCGTCTCTCACCCCGAATTCTTTTGGAACTCGATGATCTTGAGGGTATCAAAGAGTTGGTCCGGATTGGACTGGGCGTCTCTCTTTTGCCTGAAAGCACCGTCCGTTCCGGGCTTTCTTCCGGAGCCCTCAAGACCTGTCCTTTGGCTGAAGAGTTTTTCTGTCCCACTTATCTGCTTTCTCTCCCCGAAAAATTTTGGACCCGGGCAATGAAAGAATTTGCTTGGTTGCTCGAGGAAAAATTTGCTCTTTCCGGTCTCTTCGCGCACGAATCTGCGCGTGTGCGTAAAGACGCGCGTATGCACGAACATGTGCATGAACGCGCACCTGTGAATCCATGTGCGCATGAACATGCGCGTACACCATGTGCACGTACATCTGAGGACGTACGTGTACGCGAAGGTATACGCGAGCATACGCCCACTCACGTACACGCGGGGGCGGAGGAAACCCCTTTTTTTGGTCTTACCCGGGACTGGTAGGGAAGGGCGAATAGAAAAAAAGGGCAAGGATTTCCTTGCCCTCCAGCCCGGCAGCACTTCCGCCAACAGGATACGCCGGGTTTTCATTTAATGGGAGCAAAATCTCCTGCCCATTGAGTTGAAGCGTGGAAACAAATGAACATCGGTTACCACATCCACCTGTCGCCACTGGGAGGCTTTGACCAAGATGTGTGCGACAATTTTCTGCCGGAGCTTCCGCTCTTCTTTACTGCTGTCGGCAGCATGTTCCAACTGGAAGTCGGTATCAATATTCAACAGGTGGTTCTGAATCTCTATATCATCACCGGGTTTAAGCCCCGGGATCGTGACACTGGTCATAAAGGGAACTTCTTCTTTGGCATGACGGAGGAAGTCACGGGAATCAACAAAGATGATTTGTTTTATAATCACACCTTGCTTGACTACTTTATCTTTGAAGACATGATCGGTCACCGGACCCAATTTGGCCTCAATTTTCTCGATTTTTTTCGCCTTGAGATCTGTCTCGCTCTCCACTACCACCTGGGCGACAGCCTCACCAATGACCTTCAGGACTTTGAGACGTTCCGTTTTTAAATAAACATTAGACCGTGTACTCAACCATTTCACCTCCATCTTTTAACAAGCCGTTGCTTACGACTCTAAATCAGCATATGCAAAGTAAATTCATGATTGGCACTGGTAAAAAGCACTTTTATTCCCTGGCGTACAGTAAACGGGAGTCCCGGCCGGGACTCCCGTTTACCCCATTCAGCATTTCACTCCATAAGATGATCTTTCGTCAATAGGGTTCGTCTTCCCTTGTTTGCAGATTATTGCTGCGGCTGCTGTTGCTGTTGCTGCGGGCTAAAACCTGGAATTGAACTCAAGACCGACGGGCCCCCCGGGCTGACGCTCTGGTTGGCACTGAGGGTCTGCCGGAAAGCAGAAGTGGTCTGATAGGCAGCCTGGTTGGCCAGTGACCGTTCTGCCGCCTCAATCATCCGCTTAACCATGTGACCGCCAACAGCACCGCAGTCGCGTGAGGTCATAAATCCCCAGTAATCACCCTGGATGGGTTGGGTATTGATATTCAGCTCCTGCGCCACTTCATACTTGAATTGGTCCAAAGCCTGGTAGGCTTCTTTAACCATTAAAGTATTTCTCTTCTGGCCGCTTCCCATTATGTAACACCCCCTTTCTGTTTTTTATCTTCCCCAAGCTAAGGACCATAAAACTAGGCTTCCCTTGGTGCTTTTGGCGGTTATAAACATGGAAACATCCTTCTAATTACCTGTACATAAACGAAAAAATTTGCGGGGCAAAAAAATTACGCATGGGAAAAGGGATTTCCGCTGCTATCCCTGGCCTTCCTCCCTTTTCTTACCAAACGGTAACGGCCTCCCAGATAGAGAAGGATGGACCATAAAGACAGGACTCCCAGGAGAAAAAGAAAACTGGTGGTCGATAGGCGCCAGCGGTATAAAAAGCCAGGAGAGAGAGAACCGGCAATTGGAAGGGAACCACCCACGGCTGTTTTGAGAAAACCGTTCAGAAGAAAAGTATAGAAGCCGGCCAGGAAAGCATGGCCCGCCCGGGCGGCCAGATAGGGTAGGATCCGGATGTCAGTACCGTGGATCACGCTCATTACCTGGCTGTGCACGGATAGTCCGCTCCAGGCGATGATTACACCGGCGGTAATCAGGCGCTCGTTGAGGGGAGCTACCGTCCGGGCGCTGGCCATTACCCCCAGATCAATTTCGAAGAACCCCTTAAGCAGTGACGAAGCCAGCGCCGGTTCCAGGCCGAATATCCTCAATACTCCACCGGCAACCGGCAAAAGCATCTGGAAGATACCTGTAACCTCCAGCATGCGGCAGAGAACGGAAAAGAGGATGATAAAACCGCCAATCATAAATAAAGAACTAACCGATTCTTTCACCGCATCGCCCAATAACTGTCCCACCGGCCGCTTATCTTCCTTTCTGGCCTGCTGCATTCTTTTGACCGCCCGGCTGAAGAGACCGGCGCCGGCAGCCACTTTTTCTTCTTTTTCTGGTCTACCCCTTTGCTTTCGCCCGTAAAACCGGAAAATAAAGCCGATGGAGAAAGCCGATAAATAGTGGGCCAGGGCAATGATTAGACCCAATTCCGGACGGCCGAACATCCCCACAGCCACCGCGCCAAACATAAAGAGTGGATCCGCTGTGTTGGTAAACGCCAGCAGTCTCTCGCCTTCAACCCGGGAGCAAAGGCCCATCCGCCGGAATTTTCCGGTGATCACCGCATCCATTGGATACCCGGCGGCCAGCCCCATCGAAAGGGCAAAAGCTCCGGCGCCCGGCACATTGAAGAGTGGCCGCATTAATGGTTCCAGAATAACCCCAAAAAAATGAACTACCCCCAACCCCAGCAAAATTTCGGTAAGAACGAAAAAGGGGAATAGGGAAGGAAGGACAATTTCCCAAAAAATTTTCAGACCCTCTTCGGCTGCAGCCAATCCCTCTCCCGGGAAAACCATCAAGGCAATGGTAAACAAGAGGAAAAACCCGGCGGTCACAAAGAGAAAACTCCGCTGCATTAAGAGGAGTTTCATCACTGCCACTTCCCTTTTTTCGCGACCCGGGCTCCACCCGCACGCCGGAAATTCTTCTGTTTGCAGGCGGTGCGTGTGTGGCGTGCACGCGAAAAACCCGCATCGCTGTTATTGATTACGCCTGCCTTCAACTCCTGGTACCCCAAAGAATAAAACAAGCCCCTGCGACCAGCAGGATTATTTTATAAGGTGAAATCTTAACTGCCAGCGCCACGATGCCAAGGGCACTGACGGCGAGAAAAACCAAAGGCCCGATCAGCCCCAATAAGGCATTTATCCGCAAAGCCGCTTCGACTCTGCTCAAACGGATAATCACCAAGGCGGCACTGAACTCCAGGATCCCGGAGATCGCCCGGAGCATGGCTATTTGCGAGAGAACCTTTCTTTCCATAGACCCCAACTCACCTCGGTTTTCCTAAGCCGAAAAAATGGAGGAGTAACGCGGTTAATCCTGCGGCAGCCAACGGACCCACCGGGAATCCTTTTAAGAAAGAGACACCGAGCAGCGTGCCGATGACCAAGCCCACCATAATCTCGGGTTTCCACTGCAAAAGGATTACCCCCTGTCCGCACAGGTAAGCAGCGAGAAGCCCGCCAACAATTGCCGTAATCCCTGCCGGGGTGATAAAGGTCCGGCCTATTTCTTTGAGGCCAATTTTGTCCAAGGCAAAGGGTACCATAACCGCAAGGAGGAGGAAGAGCAAACCCCATTCCAGAGAATGCCGTTCCAGTATTTTCAGGGCCGATGGCAGGTTAACCAGTTTAATGACCAAAAGCGTGCCGGCGCTGGCGGCGATTAAATTGTTCCGGAAGACCATTCCCAGTAAAAAAAGGACGGTCAGGATTAATTTTCCTGTGTTCATCGTTTTATCTCCGTCTCCACCAATCTAAACTAGATCTATGTTCAATCCAAGCCGGAGATTCCTCCTTTCCGTCCATGCCTTTCCTCCTGTATGAGCGGATAGAACGGCTCATGCATACACTAATAGCCCATGAAACTATTGGTTTTCACTTATCTGCGCGGATAATGAGGAGGAGATCGGGATGGCGCTGTCTTCTTGGGAAAAAATAATTGACCAACCGCAAACCGGGCGGGCGGAAAAGCCCCGTTTAACCGGGTTGACCATGGTCATCGACAAAGGGTTGCCCATCGACCAGACCCGCGATTGGCTCGCCCTTGCCGCCTCCTATGTCGACCTGGTCAAATTTACTTTTGGTACTTCCGCCCTTTACCCCAAAGCGGTTTTGGCCGCCAAAATCCAACTCCTGCGGGAAGAGGGGATCGGTGTTTTTCCCGGCGGAACTCTTCTGGAGATCGCTGTTCTCCAAGGAAAAAGCGTTCCTTTTCTTGACCACGCCCGCGAGTTGGGCTTTGACTTTCTGGAGATCTCCGACGGTAGTATTACGATGAGCCCGGCAGTACGGAAGGGTTTGATTCAAGAGGCAAAAAAAAGGGGGTTCCGGGTTTTGACGGAGGTGGGCAAGAAAAAACCCGGAGCTAAATTAAGCCACCGGGAGATGAGGGCGCAGTTGACATTTGACTTGGAAGAAGGGGCTGATTTTGTCATCATCGAAGGACGTGAATCCGGAAAAAGCGCAGGCCTTTACGATGAAGCTGGAGAAATCGACCCTGACGGGCTGGAAAATTTGCTTGCTTGCACCTGCTGGAAGCGGATCATCTGGGAAGCGCCGCTGAAAAAACAACAACTCCTTTTTATAAAAAGGTTTGGCCCCAATGTCAATCTCGGAAACATTCCGCCCGGGGAGATCCTGGCCCTGGAAGCCCTCCGCCGGGGCTTGCGGGCCGACACCTTGCTCCCGGAGTAAGTCGGAACAGCTACGCCACCCCAATTGACTAGTTAACGTGACCAGCACGTTAACTAGAACGTCAAGACGCTTGGGCGCCGAGACGCTAAGCGTCTTGACGATAAATACAAGCGCCAACTTCTCTGAGTTTCTCCACCATGTTCTCGTAACCGCGGTCAATGCATTCGGCATTGGCAACGACGGTCACACCCGTCGCTCCTAATCCGGCAACAACCAAGGCTGCTCCGGCCCGCAAATCCGGGGTCTCAACCGGCGCCCCGCTCAATTCCGGTACCCCCTTGATAATGGCCCGGTCCCGGTCGACCTTAATGTTGGCGCCCATCCGGGTCAGCTCGTCCAGATACCGGAAACGGTTATCGTAAATGGTCTCCCGGATAATACTGGTTCCTTCCGCCATGGTCATTAGGGCGCCAAACGGTTGCTGGAGATCCGTGGGGAAACCGGGATAGGGTGCGGTTTCAACATCAACCGCCTGCAAGCGCCCGGAGGCCACGAGCCGCAGGTCTGTCTCGCCTTCCTCGACCTCCAGCCCGGCTTCGCGCAGTTTCATCAAGGGCGCCCGGAGATGCTCAACCATGACATTCTCCAAAACCACATCGCCGCCGGCCGCGGCCAACGCCATCATATAGGTTCCGGCTTCGATCCGGTCCGGGATTATGCTATGCTCTGCCCCGTGCAATTCCGGTACCCCCTGGATTCTAATGATTTCGGTGCCCGCGCCCCTGATCTTGGCGCCCATGGAATTCAAAAGGACAGCCAGGTCCACAATTTCCGGTTCTTTTGCGGCATTCTCCAAAACCGTGGTCCCTTCGGCCAAAACCGCCAAAAAGATCAGGTTGATTGTCGTCCCCATACTCCTCCTGTTAATAAAGATCCTGCTCCCGGTGGCCCGGGGAAGACTGGCCTTCATTAAACCATGCTCAATTGCGACCCGTGCGCCCAGGGCCTCAAAACCCTTAATATGAAAATCAACCGGCCGTGGTCCAAGAAAACACCCTCCCGGCAGCGGAACTTCGGCTTTCCCCAGGCGGGACAGGAATAACCCGGACAAATAAAAAGAAGCCCGCAATTTCCGGGCCAGTTCATGGGGGATTAAAGTACTCTTGAGTTTTGCCCCATTGATCACCATTATACCCGGGGTTTTTTCTTCCACTTCCACGCCAATCTCCTGTAAAAGCGCGGCCATTATCTGCACATCGGTGTTGACCGGTACTTTAGTCAAAACCACATCTTCCCTGCCGAGGGCCGCTCCGGCCATCAAGGCCAGGCAACTATTTTTGGAACCGCTGATTCTGATTCGCCCTTGCAATTTTTTCCTACCCTCGATCCGGAATGAAGACATCAACTTCCCTCTCTTCCCAGATAAAACCGGACTAGTTCCTCAAGAATCTGATCCCGGTCAATTCTTCGAATCAATACCCTGGCATTACGGTGACTGGTGATATAGGCCGGATCTCCGGAAAGGAGATAACCGACAATCTGGTCTAATGGGTCGTAACCCTTTTCTTGCAAGGCCATGCAGACTTCCCTTAGTACCTGATTGATCTCTTGCGCCTGTTCCTCATCCCGCGGTGTAAAGCGCATGGTAGCGCCGGTTAAATTGTTCTCCATCAACCCGCCTCCCTATTTGTTTATGATGCCAGGTCATCCTTGCGTAAAGAAAGATTGATCTCGACTTCTCCGTAAGGAGTAACAATCGGTATTGCCAGGGCGGTGTCGACATGCTCCAAAAAACTTGGCACCTGTCCATTCATCATAATCAACGGCGGCGTAATAAGGCATTTATACCCCACATGCGAGAGGTTGGTGCTGGCATTGCCGATAATAATATTCTTCAATTCGCAAATCGCACTCTTCCCCATCTCGTCAATCTCTTCAATCGGCATTTCCAGCATGCGGGAGATAATATTTCTAGCCGTTTCCTCCGTCATACCACAAATGACCTGTCCATGAATGTCGCCTAGTACACCCACTAAAACTGCGATCTCATAACTTCGCAACGGGTCTTCATTGAAGAAGGGCTTTCCCGCTTTAACTTCTTTTAGTTCCGGGTTCAACATCTTCGCAAAGACAGTATAGACAGCTTCGACAAAAGAGTCTATATGCTGAAAGGCCATTTTTTAACCCTCCTCACACAGTGTTCTTAAGCTTCGGATCGCTGCGGCCGGTTCCGGGGAACCAAAAACATATGTTCCAGCCACCAAATGATCGGCGCCTGCTGCAATAGCTTCTCCCGCTGTTTCCAAATTAATCCCCCCGTCAACCCCAATCCGGCAATTTAGGTTCCTTTCATTAATAATTTTCCGCAATTTTTCTACCTTTTCCAGTACTCCTTTGATTAGCTTTTGCCCGCCATAACCCGGGTTAACAGTCATCAGCAATACCAGGTCCAAATCGGGTAGTACCAGTTGGAGCCCGTCCAGTGGTGTGCTGGGATTAAGCGCCACCCCGGCCATAAGCCCTTCAGCACGGATCCATGAGACCAAACGGTGAAGATGCGGCGTTGTCTCAAGGTGAACGGTGATCATCTCCACCCCGGCCTCTATAAAAAGGGGGATCAGGGTCTCCGGGTTATCCACCATTAAATGCGCGTCCATTGGTAGCTTAGTCTTCCCCCGCAGGCTCTTAACGAGCGGTGGCCCAAAGGAGAGATTGGGAACAAAGTGCCCGTCCATAATATCCAGATGCAGCCAATCGGCTGTGACAATCTTCTCTAATTCCCTGTGTAAATTGGCAAAGTCGGCATCAAGAATCGAAGGCGCCACCTGAATTGGTCTTGTCATTTTTCAACCCCTTGCTCCGTTCAGTCTCCCTGGTTCTTAACGATACCGTTGCGCTTGCAGATTCTCTATCTCTTCCAAAAAAAGCAAGTAATGCTCATAACGCCAGGAATTAACCGCTTTTTTTTCCACGGCTTCCCTTACCGCACAATCGGGTTCCTTTACATGGCGGCAACCGGTGAAACGGCAGTTCTCCGCCTTACTGGCAAAATCAGGAAAAAGTTGGGTCAACCCACGGGCCCCGTCAATGAAATCCAAGTTTAAACGGGAAAAACCCGGAGTGTCGACAATAAAACCCTCTTCCGTAATGGGAAGCAACTCCACCCGGCGAGTGGTATGCCGTCCCCGCCCGATTTTTGCGCTTACTTCCCCGGTTTTGAGGCGAAAAGCCGGATTAATCATATTAAGTAAGGAGGACTTGCCCACCCCGGACGGCCCGGCCAGAACGGTCACGTCTTGCGCCACCGCCTTCAGTAAAACCTCTTTTCCCTGCTGTGTGCGGGCGCTGGTATAAATAACCTTGTACCCGAGATCCCGGTAAGGCCCGGCCAATTGCTCCTGTTCATTCGGGCCCGTCAAATCCGCCTTATTGAAGACCAGTATTATTCCGAGGCCGGAATCCTCCGCCAGCAACAAAAATCTGTCAATCAACAACTGTGGGCAATCGGGATCCTTGAGGGAAAAAACCAGAACAATCCGGTCAACATTGGCCACATACGGCCTTTTTAACAGATTCTTACGGGGAAGAATCCTTTCTATTACGCCCCCACCGTCCGGCGTCAGGCTATACTCCACCCAATCCCCGACATATATGGTTTCTTGCCCCCGAAATTTCCCGCGGGCCCGGGCCCTTATTTCTTTCTTCGCGTTCTTCAGGTCATAAAACCCGCCGACCGCCCGGACCACCCGCCCTTCAGGCAATCCCGCTGTTCCTCCTTTTTTCTCCTATTGTCTGCAAGTACACTCTATTTTTAGATCCCCCGTGGTTACCATCCACGGTTAACCGGTTTTCTCTACTGTTCCAAAAAATCATCGGGCTCCTCTTCCTCTGCATACGAATTACCCAAACCCTCTTCTCCCCGGTTATTTCTGCCTGCGGCCCCGCTGACCACAAAATTGACCGGGGTTCCTACCGGGACCACACTCCCCGGCGGCGGCTGGTGGTCCAAAATCTGTCCCCGCGGATAAACACTGTATTTCTCGGTCACCAGATTGGAAACCAACCCCAGACTCGCCAGTTCAGCCTGGACTTCTACCAGCGGCCTGCCGATAAAGTTCGGCATTTCCACATAATCCTGGCCTCTGCTGAGATATAAGTCGACCGTCGCCCCTCTTTCGATCTGCAAATTGGGGGCAGGTTTCTGCCTTACAACTAAACCACGGGGAACTTCATTACTGGGTTCATGGTAGATATCACCCAGTTTTAACCTGGCGTCTTCCAGGATGATCTCCGCCTCAATCCGCGTTTTCCCCGACAAGTCAGGCACCAAAACCATTTCTTTTCCCCTGCTGAGCACAACCTCAATATCCCTTCCCCGTCGCAGGGAACGGCCGGGTTTGGGGTCCTGGGTAATAATATGCCCCAGGGGCACTTCTTCACTGTAGTCGTGCCGGACCGCCTTCACCCCCAGCCCGGATTCGCCCGCCTGACTTTTCGCCTCAACCAAAGTAAGCCCGGTCAAGTCAGGGACTTTTGTCACCGGCTGTGAGGGGATGAAGAATAAAAAACTGACGCCAAAAAGAAGCAATGCGGCAAAAACCGTAATAACCACCCAACCCCAGCTTTTGTCTTTTTTTGCCCCTCTTTCTGTCCCTTCTTCCGGTTCATCGGATACACGCAGGAATTCCTTTTCTTCTTCCCGTTCTTCCCCCACCGGGGCGGTTAAAATTTGGGTCGGATAATCCTCGCTCCTCTTTTCTTCCGGCGGTTCTATCCCCAGTGCCGCCCGGAGATCAATAATCATGCTCCAGGCCGAGGGGTATCTTTCTTCCGGATCCTTGGCAAGGGCTTTTTCGATGACCCTGACCGCTCCCGGCGGCAAACCGGGACGGAGTTTCTTTACAGAAACCGGCTTTTCCTGGATATGCTTTAAAGCAATGGCAATGGGGCTCTCTCCGGTAAATGGTACTTCTCCGGTGAGCATCTCATAAAGAACACACCCTAAGGCATAGAGGTCGGATTGCGGCCCTACCGGCTGCCCCTTCGCCTGTTCCGGCGAGAAATACTGGACGGAACCCATAACCACTCCTGTTTGGGTAAATCCTCCGGCACTGATCGCCCGGGCAATTCCGAAGTCGGTGACCTTCACCCTCCCGTCGGCGGTTAAAAGAATATTGTGGGGTTTGATATCCCGGTGAATAATATTATGGTCATGGGCATGGCGCAGCGCTTCGCAAATCTGAAGGGCAATATGGAGCGCCCGGTTTACCGGCAATGGCGCCTCCTTACGGATTAAGGACTTTAAATTATCGCCCTCGATGAGTTCCATAACAATGTAGTGTACCCCTCCGTCCTGCCCGACATCATAAATATTAACCACATTCGGATGGGAAAGACTGGCCGCCGCCTGCGCTTCCCGGCGAAACCTCGTCACAAACTCTTTATCCGAGGAATACTGAGGACGTAGAATTTTAACTGCCACTGTCCGTTGGAGAAGAACACACTCGGCCTTGTAGACCAGAGCCATACCACCTTCTCCGATCAGTTCCAGTATCCGGTATCTATTTCCAAGGAGTTGACCGATCACCAGTCTCACCTCTCCAGGACGGATAGTAGCGCCCACGCAGAAAAAAAGTATACCTTAACTTCTTCGCCGGTATATAGTAAATTCCTTCTCACAGAAAAACGACAATAACGGAAATATTATCATGTCCTCCCCGTTTATTGGCTTCAGCCACCAATAATTCGGCAATTCTTTGGGCCGGTTCGTCCCGCATAAGCAGGGAGGCGATATCGTCATCAGTGAGCATGGACGTCAGGCCATCGGTACACATTAAAATCCGGTCTCCCTTACCGGTTTCAAACTCAGTATTCTCCACCTCGATCTCCCCAGGGATCCCCAATGCCCTGGTCAAAATATTCCTCTGCGGGTGATAATCCGCCTCCTCCCGGGTTATACCCCCGTGAAGCAGCAATTCCTCAACAACCGAATGGTCCCTGGTTACCCGGGATAGCTTTTTCCGGCGCCACCAGTACACCCGGCTGTCCCCAACATGGGCCACCCGGGCCCGGCCTTCCTCCAGTTGCAAGATGGCAATGGTTGTGCCCATTCCCCGGCATTCCGGATATTTCCTGGCATGGTCCAGAATGGCCTGGTTCGCCCGGTTTATGATGCGGGGCAGATCCCGGTGAAAATCAGTCCCGCACAACGACATCCGGAGGACTTCCTCTACCGCCAACGCGCTAGCTATTTCTCCCGCGTTATGCCCGCCCATACCATCGGCAATTACGAACAGGTTCCCCCGGTAGCCTAGGCTGTCCTCGTTAATTTTTCTGCTTTTTCCGATATCGGAGGCGGTACCGATCTCCATCAATTTGCCCTCCCAAACGCCCATCCGCCGGTTCCTGCTTACGTTCCAACCCCATGCCTTTTCGCGCATGGGTTAATAAACTCCAGAACCGAGCCGCCGATCCGGATCCGGTCACCAGGAGACAAAAACTCCTTTTCTATTCTCCGGTCATTAAGATAGGTCCCGTTCATACTCTGCAAATCAATAAGCAAATATTTCTTGAGCTTACTGTCATAATCCAAGACTGCATGTCTTCGCGAAACCCGGCTATCGGAAAGGTAAATATGATTATCCGGATGACGGCCAATCCTCATCTGGCAGGGGAGTAGAACAAATTCCCGGTCTTTATCAGGCCCCTCAATGACCACCAAAATCCGGGGTGGAACTTGCGCCTGCGGTTTCCCTTTCTTCTTCCGGAAAAACTTTCTGGTATCTCCTATCTGCCAATGCTCCTTGGTATCACCGGACAATGCCGCTCTAACCTCCCGCCTTACCAGAACCATCCTGGTTGTTTTCATCTTCATTATAACCGGTTTTTCTGCTCCAAACAAGACCATGCCGCCCGAGTCAAGGAACTCTCCATATCCAGGCTGCGCCAGAAATGACTTTTATCGCCGCGCATGCGCAAAATCTTGTTACCGCTGAAAGGATAATCCTTATGTAGTCGTTATTTTTCGCTGGTTTTGGCCGCCAAGCGCATCCTATCAGCTACCTTGGCGATAAACGACGCGGTTGTGGGAAATTTTCCCTTCTTCCTGTCCTGCGACTCACCGAAGATCTCCTGGAAACACTCATGATTTCCTCTTTCCCAGCCGATAGCGATGGTGTGCCGAATGGCGGATTCAACCCCACTGGGAGTTGAGCGGAATTGCTCCGCAATTTTCGGATATAAATTTTTTGTTATGTTCCCTAAAACAACGGGATCGCGGACTGCCATCATGATTGCCTCGCGCAGATAGGCATAACCGCGAAAATGAGCGGGGATCCCCATTTCATGAAAGAGCTTGGTTATTTCCATCTCCAGATTGACCTTGGCAGAATCTTTTTTAGTGGTATAACCGTCAACCGGCCTGTATAACCCCTTACTGTCACTGGCCTTACCCGCATAACGGCCAAATTGCCGGATCCGGTCCAGCAAAATGGATGTATCAAACGGTTTTACTATGTAATAGTCCGCACCCATATTAATCATCCTTTGGACCATCGACTCCTGTTCAAAAGCGGTCAAAACGATCACCCGCGGCCTTGTCTCCAATTCGTTAAGGCGTTCCATCACCCCAATCCCATCCAGGTAGGGCATGGAAATATCCAAAACCAGGACATCGGGCCCGTCCTTTTTCACCATTTCCACAGCTTCCAGGCCGTCATAGGCTATGCCGATCACTTCCAAGTCCTCATGTTGCTTAATATGTTCTGTTAAGACGTGGCATAATTCTTTGTTGTTATCTGCCAGCAAAACCCTGATCCTCGTGCTCATCAGTCTTTCCTCCTTCTCAACTAAAAGCTTGGTTATTAGCTGACCCTTTACCAAACCGATCTTTGTCAATTCTCATCAGCAAGATCTCTTTCCAATTCTCGTCCAACCGGCGTTTCAAAAAAGCCTCCTTACGAAATCCTACCTTTTCATAACAATGAATCGCACGAAGGTTAAATGTGTAAACCCGTAAATAAACCGAATCCAGCTTAAATTCAAAAAAGGCTCTTTTCAGGATTTCCCGGAGAGCAAGGGTCCCGTAACCTCTATTCCAGTATTTCTTCTCACCAATCCTGATCCTGAGTTCTGCTTCCCTTCTTTTCCAGCAAATATGGTCCAATTCTGTTTCCCCGATGAGGCGCCCTTCTTCATTCTCCAACGCATAAAGCCGGTAATTACGCTCTCCGGAATGCCTTGTGAACCAAGCCAGGCATCTCCCTAACGTCTTTGGTAAACAACGATCCACAAGATACTCTATTTCGGGGTCATTGTTCCAACAAACCATAGCAGGCAGGTCTTTTTCAGTAAAAGGGCGTAAAACAATCTTCTGTGTCTTCTCCGACATGGCTGTATCTCCTTTTGCGAAGTCGCGCTGGCGCGCTGGGTATGTTCTCTGCTGAGACTTGCCGGGCAAGACCTTCTTAGCTAAGAGATTCTCTTACATTAGTGCTTCACCTCCAAGCAAATAGCGGCAGGGGTTGCAACAGCCTGGCTAAGCTGGAATTATTTTAATTTATGTAAAAACTTTCTTAAACAAAGTGTGAAGATTTTCTCCCAAAACCTTTGCTATTGTTTTCCGGTCCAATCCTTCGGAAACCATCATTCTGACCAAATACGGAAGATCCCGTACCTCTTGCAGATCAAAAAGGGTCTTTTCAATTCCGTCAAAATCTCCCCCCAAGGCAATATAATCCGCACCGGCCTTCTGTAAAAGATATTTCAGGTGAGAAACCCATTCCGCGCAACCGGGCTTCTCTTCTTTACTGATAAAATCCGGATAAAAAGTGAGCCCAATCACTCCTTCCTTTTCAACAACCGCCCTTATTTGTTCTGCAGTCAGATTCCGGGGATGCGGGCAAAGTTCGAAAATATTGGCATGAGAAACAAAAGCGGGTTGCCTGCTGAAAAAAATTGCCTCCCGAAAGCTTATGGGGGCAAGATGAGATAGATCCAGGAGTATTCCCAATTTTTCCGCAAGACGAATGGCTTCCCTGCCCAAAGAGGTAAGCCCGGAGTCGTTATGAGAACCGCTGCCACAAGCAAATGAATTAGGATGATTCCAAGTCAGGGAAAATATGCGGATCCCGCGGGCATACAACTTTTCCAAGTTATCCAGCTTGTCTTCTAAGGGTTCGGCCCCTTCCAAGCCCAGAATTACCCCTGTTTTCTTCTCCTGCTCCCAGCGGAAAAAATCGCCGGGGCTCTTTATCCAGATGGGCCGGGCAGGGAGAGGGAGGGATTGATATTCCTTTTCCCAAGAAGCAAGAAGTTTTTCAGCCCAATGATATGGATTTCGACGGTTTCCTGCGCAAATAGCCAGCACTTGGAGGTCAACGCCCGCCTGGCGCAGGCGGGGAAGATCAAGGTGCCCACGGCTGCTGTAACGGAAAAAACTTCTCCTTTCCATCTCTGCTTGAACCATGGTATCGGCATGACCGTCAATCACCGGCCAATATGCGGATAAAATCCCATTCTTCATAATCTCTGAAAAAATAACAAACCCAGATCAAACCAGCGCTTATACAGGTTTTTTGCCATTTTACCGGGGCTCAACAATTAATTTAATTGCCGTCCTTTCCTCACCGTCGATCATAATATCAGTAAAAGCGGGGATACAAATCAAATCGATACCGCTGGGAGCAACAAAACCTCTTGCGATTGCCACCGCCTTTACCGCCTGGTTCAAAGCGCCCGCACCGATAGCCTGAATCTCTGCCGCCCCTTTTTCCCTCAATACCCCGGCCAAAGCACCGGCTACTGAGTTGGGGTTGGACTTTGCCGAAACCTTTAATATCTCCATTACTTCATATCCCCTCCTAAAATCTATTCCTTTAGTAATATTTTCCCACCCGCCGGTAAATTCCTTTTTTTTTATTATTTTTTTACCCTTCCCGCCGGTTTACCCTCTCGACCAGTACCGTCCGCCCTTGGTCATCCCATTCCACAAGCAACCCGTTGAGTTCCGCTACCCCGGAGGCCACGGCAAACCTCACCGGTAACTTGGTCAGGAACTTTCTTACCGCCAACTCGGTTTTGATCCCCAAAACCGAGTTGACAGGGCCGCACATTCCCACATCTGTAATGTAGCCTGTTCCTCCGGGAAGAATTCTCTCATCCGCCGTTGTGATATGGGTATGCGTCCCCACGACCGTCGAGGCCAAATCCGACACGTAATTCGCAAAGGCTACCTTTTCCGAGGTGGCTTCGGCATGAAAATCCACCAACAAAAAGGGGGTCTTCTCCTGCATATATTTTAACAATTCTTCTCCTACTTGGAAAGGGCAAGACAAAGAAGGTTCTATAAAGACCTGCCCCAGCAGGTTTAAGATTCCCACCTGGTACCCATTGCGGGCGCGAAAAAACCCAAAACCTTCGCCAGGGGTCTCCGGTGGATAATTGGCCGGGCGCAACACCTGGTCACAACAGGCAAAGACCTTAGTAATCTCCGGGTTTTTCCAGGTGTGATTACCCATGGTTATGACATCGATGCCAGCGGCAAAGAGCTCCTCGGCCACCTCCAAATTGAGGCCGAAGCCTCCGGCAGCATTCTCTCCGTTGGCTACCACCAAATCAAGGCGTAATTCAGTAATCAAGGCCGGCAAGAATTCCTTGACCACCCTTCTTCCCGGCTTTCCCACGATATCCCCTAAAAACAAGAGTCTCAGCATTCCAATTCTCCTTGGCTTAAGATATGGTGTATACGTGCTTGTGCCCATATATGCGCACGAGCATGTATACACAAACCCACCAGAGAATTCCTGGTGGGTTCTTCGTCGAGAATGTCTATAAATCATGAGTGGTTAAAAATCATGACCCTGCCTTCTTCTCTGATACCAATTAACCGCCTCTCCTGTCTTGTATCCTTTAAATCCTCCAGCATATGGTCGATCATCTCTTCTTGAAAAAGCTGCTCGTCCTCGGCAATTCCCTCTTCTTGATCTCTAATAATTTCCTGATTATACTTGCTTGCTATAATCCCTATCACCAATGTTATCTCTTCTTGCGAAAAAGAAATGATGTCTCTCTTCAGTTCCAAAAAACTGAATCCCTTTGACTTGCGGCAGGAAATTTTCAAGACCGTCGCCTGCTGGTGATTCAATTCCAACATGGCATACAGGCTTTCCGTCAAGTTCTCCCGGAGTTCTTTAATCTCCGCTGGTGAAAACGCCCTTTTAAAAATGAACGAAAAGGCAAAAGAGCCTTCCTCCGGGTTTAAGCTGAGGGTGGCGATCTCCGGATACCGGATTAGCAAGGACACAATTAGACTCATTGAATTGGTAAAAGGCTCTCCCTCTTTCCAAAAGACTCCTTTCACCTTGTCCCCCCCTTACTCGCCTGCCCGTGCAGGCGGCGCGTGCCCGTGCGGGTCACCCAGTCCCGGCTATTTGGCATATTCTTATTTAGTGAAATTTATTTCGTATAGTCTTATTTCGCGTAGTCTTATTGCGTAGTCTTATTTCGCGTAATCCTATTTCGCGTAATCCACCGCTCTGGTCTCTCTTATTACCGTAACCTTAATCTGTCCGGGATATTCCAACTCTTCTTCAATCTTCTTTGCAACTTCCCTTGCTGTAAGCACGGCAGTAGTGTCATCGATTCTTTCCGGTTTAACCATGATCCGGATCTCCCTGCCGGCCTGGACGGCATAGACCTTCTCCACTCCGCTGAAGGAATTGGCGATATTCTCAAGTCTCTCCAGTCTTTTCAAGTAACTTTCCAAGGTTTCCCGCCGCGCACCTGGCCGTGCTGCGGAAATAGCGTCCGCCGCCTGGACCAGCACGGCAACGATGGAATTTGGTTCAATATCGCCATGATGGGCGGCAATGGCATGAACTACAGCCGGAGATTCCCGGTATTTTTTCGCTATATCCGCCCCGATGTTTACATGGGAACCTTCCATTTCATGATCAACAGCTTTGCCAATATCATGGAGCAACCCGGCTCTCTTCGCCAAACTGACATCGACTCCCAGTTCAGCCGCGATTAAACCGGCCAGGTGGGCTACTTCAATCGAATGTTTTAAAACATTCTGCCCGTAACTGGTGCGATAATGCAAGCGGCCCAAAAGGCGGATGAGTTCCGGATGCAACCCGTGGATACCAACTTCAATAACAGCCTGTTCTCCTTCTTCCTTAATCACATTATCCACATCTTTGCGGGCCTTCTCCACCATCTCTTCAATCCTGGCAGGGTGAATACGGCCGTCTGCAATCAACCGCTCCAGCGCCAGGCGGGCTACTTCCCGCCGGACAGGGTCAAACCCGGAAAGAATCACCGCTTCCGGCGTATCATCGATAATCAAGTCGATCCCGGTCAGGGTCTCTAAAGCCCGGATGTTCCTTCCTTCCCGGCCGATAATTCTTCCTTTCATTTCATCATTGGGCAATGAGACCACTGAAACAGTGGCTTCCGCCACGTGGTCCGCGGCATATCTCTGGATGGCTGTGGACAAAACCTCTCTGGATTTTTTCTCCGCTTCCTCCTTTATCCTAGTTTCCGCCTCCCGGATACGTACTGCCACCTCTTGTGTAAGTTCATTCTCCAGTTCTGCCAGGAGAATCTTCTTGGCCTCCTCAGCGGTTAACCCGGAAATAACCTCCAATTCCTCTTGTTTCTTCTTAATCTGATTTCTCAATTCAACTTGGAGTTTTTCTGTTGCTTCGTCCTTTTTGTTTAGGCCTTCTTCCCTTTTTTCCAGGATTTCCGCCTTGCGGTCAAGATTTTCTTCCCTCTGTAACAACCTCTTTTCCAAACGCTGAATATCATTGCGCCGCTCGCGGATCTCCCGTTCCAGTTCGTTTTTGATTCTTAAGGCTTCTTCCTTTGCCTCTAAAACAGCCTCTCTCTTCTGGGCTTCGCCTTCTTTCTTCGAATCTTCCAATATCTTCTTGGCGGTTTCTTTAGCCGAACGCAGCTGCATCGCTGCGCGAACATTCTCCAGGAACACCCCGCCCAGTACACTCGCGATAACTAAGAGCAAATATTTAATTATTGTCCAGACCTCTATTCCCTACACCTCCTCAGTCAAAAAGAACCCAAAAGCTAATAAAGCCGAGTAAGAACCCGGCTATTATCTCGTTCTTCTCGCTCTTAAATTGTATCTTTTTTAAAAAACACTGTCAAGAGTCCTGATCCTTCTCAAAGCATGCCTCGACACTTTCGGAAGGAAATCCGGCTGACAATAACTTCCGCGCCCACTTTAGTCTCTCCCGTCCTGTCGGCGCCCTTCCCTCCAAGCGTTCCCGGAACTTTTGCCACCAGGCACGCAAGATCTTCTCTTCCTCTTCCTGCGGATAAGCCCGCTCTATTTCTGTGGCAATGATTACCGGCGCTACGCCGGCTGTTTCCAGCCGGTGCCGGATAAACGCCCGGCTTTTTCCGTCCAGCTTAAGCCTTTCAATTTCTGCAGCTGCATATGCCCGGTCATTCAGATAGCCCCAATCCGTAAGCTTCTCTACGACCACCCGGATCTCCGTTTCCGTATATCCCTTCTTTGTCAACGCAGCGGTCATTCCCAGGCAGGTATAATCCTTCCGGCTGAGAAAAGCCAGCGCTTGTTCCATAGGGGTTGGCTTGGTCTTCATTTTTCTGTTTTTCTGGCGGCCTTATCTTTCTCCTCTGCTGCTTCTTTACGCCTTTCCCCGCTTGGGGATTCTTCTTTCTTGGCTAAATCCAATTTGGGGTAAAGGGCCTTTTCGATCTCCTCTACAAGCTCCGGATGGGCCTCCAAAAAGTCGCGGGAATTCTCCCGTCCTTGACCGAGCCGGACCTCGCCAAAAGAAAACCAGGCGCCACTTTTTTTGATGATATCATGCGTTACGGCCAGATCCAGCAGACAGCCGGTTTTGGAAATGCCCTTACCATACAGGATATCCACTTCCGCTTCTCGAAAAGGAGGCGCCACCTTGTTCTTAACCACTTTTACCCGGATCCGGTTCCCCACCAATTCGTTTCCCTGCTTCAGTGTTTCGGTTTTCCGGACTTCCAGGCGCACTGAAGAATAGAACTTCAATGCCCGGCCGCCGGGGGTAACTTCCGGGTTGCCAAAGATCACTCCGACCTTTTCCCGGATCTGATTAATAAAGATCGCCACTGTCTGCGATTTGCTGATAGCGCCGGTCAGTTTCCGCAGGGCTTGGGACATCAACCGGGCCTGCAGGCCCACATGGGTATCGCCCATCTCTCCTTCCAGCTCCGCCCGGGGAGTCAGGGCGGCCACGGAATCAACCACAACCACGTCCACGGCGCCGCTGCGGACCAAGGCCTCGGCAATCTCCAAGGCCTGTTCTCCTGTGTCCGGCTGGGAAATCAAGAGATTATCAATATCCACCCCTAAATTCCTGGCATAAAGAGGGTCCAGTGCATGCTCGGCATCGATAAAGGCGGCAATCCCGCCTAGTTTTTGTGCCTCCGCCGCAATATGCAGAGCCACTGTGGTTTTTCCAGAAGCCTCCGGTCCGTAGATTTCGACGATCCTGCCCCGGGGAACACCCCCAATCCCTAAAGCCAAGTCCAGAGTAATTGCACCGGTAGGGATAAAATCCACTTGCATCCTGGCGCCTGCTTCTCCCAATTTCATAATGGAACCTTTGCCAAACTGCTTTTCAATTTGCAGCATGGCCATGTCCAAAGCCTTTTGTTTTTCATCCGCCGCCATTTATACCACCCTTTCCCAATTTCAGTCAGATACCTTCCGCTCTCTTCATGGTGCAATAGAGAACGTCACAAAAAAACCACCGGCCGTGCTTTTTTGCGCGGGCGGGCGCTGGCTGTTCATTCCTGTGCATGCACGGTCCCGCCGTAACAGCCTTTCGCCTCACAAACCTGGTTTTTTCCTCCCTGTTTTGCCGCGTTATTGGCCTCTTCCGCTTTGGCTAGGAGTTCCTCCCCGGTTACACCATCCTCGGGGCAACTGGCAACCCCAATCGAAATCGTTACCGGATAAGGCCAATCCTTACTTCCTTCTTCCACTGCCGCCCGCAGTCGCTCCCCTACTTCCACGGCAAAATGGCGGTCGGCATTCTGCAAAAAAACCAGGAATTCATCGCCGGACAACCAACGGGCTACCCGGTCATTATGGCGTAATGTTTTCTTGAGCAAAGTGGCAAGTTGCCGGATCATCCGGTTACCTTCTTGGTAACCGAGGAGGTTATATTGTTTTAAATTATCACCGTCAATCAATAATAAGCTGCAAGGCTCTCCGTACCGCCGGTATTCCTCAAGCATTTGCTCTAAAAACAGCTCCGCCGCCCGGTAATTGGGTAAACCGGAGATCTCATCATTAAGCGCAAGGGTAAATGCCTCATCCAGCAACCCCAAGGTTTCATAAACCCTTTCGACCATATGGTCAATGAGTTTCTCGGCCCAGATGGGAAGATGCATGGGAAACTCGGCATACCTGCAGTCGGCCAAGGCCAGATAGGCGGCTTTGAGGATGGTGGAAACGGATACGCCGTTCTTTCCGTATTCACCATAAGTTACTGTGCTGATGCATATTTCAGCACCCGATGCCGAGTGCCAGGAGGCTTTTTCCCGGAAAAGGACATCAATCTCGGTGGCCAGGTTTTCTGCTTCCGCCTGTGTCTTTTCGGGCAGGACAATAACAAACTCCCCGTCGCCAATACGAAAAGCTGCCATACGCTGGTAATCATCTCTGGCGATCTCCGCCCGCAGCAGGCCGGCTAACGCCCGGATACAGGAATCAATCGTTTTTTTGTCGTTTGTTTCATCCTTAATCAATTCTGTGAGATCAAGGGTGACAATAGTTCCTTTTGTGCCAAAAGCCGCACTGGTGGCTGCTTTCAGCATCGCAAAAAAATTGCCCAGCCCAGTCTGGGGATCAAGCAAGAAATTCCCCATTAACATCCTATGTACCTCCCGGCCTTCCGCCAACGCGACCGTTCACCGGTTTTGTACAAGAGCCGGATACGCCCGCAAGTCTCTGTATTATTTTGACATTTCTTCCATAATTCCTGCCTGGCTTTACAAAAATGAGCGCCCAACTATCACTTGGTATACCGGTCCGCTACTTTAAATGCGCCATAAGACTCGGGCTTAATCCGCGCCCCAAAGCCGCTGCCCACTACCATTCCTACTACTTCACGGATGATATCCTTTGTGCGGCCTTGTTTGCCAATATCCAAGTGGATTTCAATATTTGGGTCTTTCAAACCCGCAGTGGCCAACCTTTCCGTCAGGCGTGAGGCTACGCCCAAACTCCGCGCGGTTTCCATGAAAATCCTCTGTTTTAAACCAAGTTTTTTCTTGTCCCGCTCACGGGTGTAATAAAACCTTCCTCCTTTACCCTCCCGGAGAATAATGACTGCCGTAACATAACATATATCTTCGCGTAGTTGCGAATCGGTACCGACAATCAACTTGTAATTCTCTTCCGGCGCCTCTTTTGTAAAACCAATAATGTCCCGGAACATCTGTTCAAAGGTGAGCCGTCCTTTAGTGGGACTTATATAATACATGACCCTCTCCTCATTCTGTTAAATAGGACGCCAACGATAAAAACTCGTCAACCGAAAGATCCTCTCCTCTTCCTCCTGGGTCGAGACCCAAGTCTTGAAAGGCTTTTTGCAGGCGTTTTTCTCCCCCCAGTTCCGGGGCTATTTTCCGCAAGGCGTTGGCCAGGGTCTTCCGGCGTGAATTAAAGACGGTGCGTACCAATAATTTAAAGAGACGTTCCGTCGTCACGGAACCGCCTTTTTTCTTTGGCACAAGCCGCAGAATAGCCGAACTCACCTGCGGGCGGGGGAAAAATACACTGGGTGGTACGGTCCCCAACAATTCTACCCCGGCATGGTACCGGACCCCCACAGTCAGCGCCCCGTATTTTTTACTCCCCGGCGCGGCGGCAATTCGCTCCGCCACCTCTTTCTGGACCAAAAAAACCAGGAGGTTCCAGTTGATCCCGGACTCAAGGAGAAGGAAGATCAGCGGGGAAGTAATATAATAGGGGATATTCGCTACTACTTTAAGGTTCATCCCGGACTGCCCATTACCAAAGAGCGCCTGCAGGTCTACTCGGAGGATATCTGCAAAAACCAACCGGAGATTCTCTCTTTCCCCAAGTACTTCCCGGAGAACCGGCGCGAGGAACCGGTCTTTTTCCACCGCCGTCACCATTCCCGCCTGCTCCGTCAAGATCTTGGTCAAAGCCCCAATCCCTGCCCCCACTTCCAAAACGGAATCAGCCCGGGTAACCTCAGCTGCGGCTGTTATCTTCCGCAGCACATTTTGGTCGACCAAAAAGTTCTGGCCTAGTCTCTTTTGGGGCCTAATCCCATATTTACGCAAGAGCTCCTGAAGCACCCGGGGGGAAGCCGGGTTGAGTTCGCTGCCGGAAGAAGACAAGTGGTCTACTCTTTCCTGCGTTCCTGCATTAAGTGACTTCCAGGCCTGACCTTTATATATTCTAGTATCTCCTCTCCCACCTCTTTTATTTCCAGGGGATGAGTGAATTTTCGTTCCCCGCTTTCCACCAATGCTACAGCAAGAGACATTAAACCGCCGGTGGTCATCTGCCCTTCCCGGTCTTCCACCACCAATCCGCCGCGTTCCCGGTCTTCTTCCCGGTAATAACCGGAAATTTCCCGGTCGAAACGTTCAATAATCTTCTCCCCAACCTCTCTTCCGAGGTCCTGTGGTAGCATGACCGCAAAATGATCCCCTTGGATATGGGTGAGGAAAATATCGGGAGTAGTTAGTTCGTCGGTAATTTCTTGAATAATCCGGGCCAGCCATTGGACCACTTCATCCCCGGCGGAATACCCATAATATTTATTATAAATCCGGAACTCCTTGATATCGATAAAGAGAAGGGCAAAAGACCCTTCAGCCTGCAAGCGATCGTGGATCTCCTTGCGCAGGGCTTCCCAACCATAAAAACCCGGAATGAAACTGGACTGCAAAGCCCGGAGGGCTGCCATTATCTGGTGAACCTTAAACAATATTCCCCGGGGGTTAAAGGGTTTAACCAATTGGTCATCAACCCGTAAACCCAATTTGGCCAGATCCTTAAGATCAACAGCCTGGTCTGTCAGGAGAAGGATCCCCACCCGACGGGTTCTGGGGTTCAGCCGTAACTCGTAACAAACCTCCAGCCCGTCTTTTTCCGGCAGTTTTTGGTCGACAATTATGATCCCGGCATCGAATTCCAAGGCTTTTTCCAGCACCTCATCACCTTTAGTACAGGCCGCCACCTGATACCCGGCATTGGAAAGGCGGACCACCATTAACTCTGTTAGGTGTGAGTCAAACTCAGCAATTAAAACCCTCTCCAGGTTCATGCAATCCCCTCCCTCATCCCTCTCCCTAAGTGATTCGACTTTTCCGTTGTCATTCCTTCCGTCCAGATTAATATATAACCAATCTTTCTAGTTTCTGGCCGGAAAGACGGCTGCCGCCCGCGGGAAGAGCCGGAAGGCGTTTTCTGTGGTGGCCACGGCAAGCTCTTCCCGGTTCATACCTCTGATCTCCGCGACCCGCCCGGCGCTATGGAGAAGATATGCCGGTTCATTCCGCCTGCCCCGGTAGGGATGAGGAGTAAGATAAGGAGCGTCTGTCTCCAGAAGCAGCCGGCGGAGGGGAACAGCCTCAACTACTTCCGGCAATTTTCTGGCGTTACGGAAAGTGACCGGACCCCCGATAGAGATATAAAACCCCAGCGCCAAAAAGCCGGCCAGCATCTCCTTGCTGCCTGAATAAGCATGAAGTACTCCCCGGTGATTTTCCCCCGCCGCCTGCAACAGGCGGAAAAGGTCATTATGGGCCTCACGGTTGTGAATAATCACCGGCAAATCCGCTGCCTTCGCCAGGGCCAGTTGCCGCCGGAAAACCTCCTGCTGGCGTTGGCGGGGTGAATGATTGTAATGGTAATCCAGGCCGATCTCACCTACGGCCACCACCTTTTCTTCGGCAAATAACCGCTGGAGCTCTTTTTCCACTGCCGCATCATAGGTGACCGCATCATGGGGGTGCACACCGACTGCAGCATAAACCCCCTGGTGCCGCCGGGCCAATTCCACCGCCTGCACCGAGGAAGGCAGGTCATAACCGGGCACCAGGATATATCCCACACCCTCGTGCCGGGCACGGCCAATGACCTCCTCCAGGTCATCGCGGTAAGCACCGTCATTCAAGTGGCAGTGGGTATCAAAGAACTTCATCGCACCCGTGCACCACCGCCAACGGGTTTTTCCGGAACCACCAGCGCCAGTTCATCGCCGTTCGTGGCCGCCAGGAGCATCCCTTGGGAAAGTAGGCCGCGGATCTTCGCCGGTTTCAGGTTGGCAACCACCACAATCTCCCGGCCGATCAAGGAGGCGGGTTCATAGTGCTGCCCGATCCCGGCCACCAACTGGCGTTCCTCCCCGCCCAACTTGATAGTAAGTTTGAGCAGTTTATTAGTATCCGGGACCCTTTCCGCAGCCAAGACCCGGGCTACCCGCAGATCCACCCGGGCAAATTCCTCAATGGTGACGAGATCCGCGCCATCCGGAGTCTCAGCCGGTTTTGCCGGCGGTTTTACCCCCGCTTGTACTTTCGCCTGTACCTCCGCTGCCGGGGATCTTCCCTTTTCTCCTGCTGGCGCCGGTGGTTGATCGCACCCCGTTTTTTCCGTCTCTATTCTGGGGAAGAGGGGGTTGCCTTTTTTGACTTGCGTACCGGCGGGGAAACGCCCCCAGACCGCTTCATTTTCCGGATTCAGCGCCGCCGGATCGCCGTCCAAGCCCAACTGGGCCCAAATCTTCCCCGGAGTCTCCACTAAAAACGGGGTTAACAAAAGGGCGGTCACCCGGAGCGATTCGGCCATGGTGTAGAGGACCGTCGCCAACCGTTCCCGATTTCCCTCTTTATTCAACGCCCAAGGCGCCGCGGAATCAATATATTTATTGGTCTTCTCCACCAGCCGGAAGATGGCGGCCAAAGCGTTGGAAATCTCCAGTTTCTCTATGCATTCTTTCCTCTCCCGCAAGGCCGCTGCGGCCTGGTCAATCACTTCCCGGTCAAGGGCCTCATAGCCATTGGGTGCGGGAACCGTCCCGCCGGCGAATTTCTCGATCATCGCCACTGTCCGGTGGAGAAGGTTGCCAAGATCATTGGCCAGGTCATTATTGATCCGCAAAATTAAAGCGTCTTCCGAATAGACCCCGTCGGCGCCGAACGGCATCTCCCGCAATAAATAATACCTGACCGCATCCAACCCGTATTTCCCCACCAGGACTACAGGGTCAATCACATTTCCTTTGGACTTCGACATTTTCCCGCCCTCAAGGACCAACCAACCGTGGCCAAAAATCCGGCGGGGGAGGGGGAGGTCCAGGGCCATCAGAATAATCGGCCAGATAATTGCGTGAAAACGCACAATTTCTTTGGCCATCAGATGCACATCCGCCGGCCAGTACCTCTGAAATAGCTCCGGATCGTCCGGATAACCCAGGGCGGTTATATAATTGGTGAGCGCATCCAGCCAGACGTAGACCACATGTTTACTGTCAAAGGGGACGGGAATCCCCCAGGAAAAGGTGGTCCGGGAAACACAGAGATCCTCCAAACCGGGGCGGAGAAAATTGTTGATCATCTCATTTCTTCTTGATACCGGCTGAATGAACTCGGGGTGGGCTTCAATATGTTCCAGGAGCCGGCCGGCATATTTGGAGAGGCGGAAAAAATAACTCTCTTCATGAACAAGCTCAACTTCCCGCTCGCAATCGGGGCACCTGCCCTCCACCAACTGCCTTTCCAGCCAGAAAGTCTCACAGGGAGTGCAATACCAGCCCTCGTATTCGCTCTTGTATATATCCCCCTGCTCATAAAGGTGGTTAAAGATCGCCTGGACCCTTTTGACGTGCCGTTCTTCGGTGGTCCTGATAAAATCGTCATTAGTGATTTTTAAGAGTTGCCAGAGGGATTTAATCCCCTTGACGATCCCATCCACGAACTCCTGCGGTGACTTACCGGCTTCTTCCGCCCGGCGTTGAATCTTCTGCCCGTGCTCGTCGGTGCCGGTTAAGAAATAGGTGTCATCCCCAATCTGCCGGTGATAACGGGCCAGCGCATCAGCGATCACCGTAGTGTAGGCGTGCCCGATATGCAGTTTGTCACTGGGGTAATAAATGGGTGTGGTCAGATAAAACTTCCCCATTTCCTCTCCTCCCTTGCTTGTTGCTTCCTTGTTGCTCTTTCCTTCCGTCTGCATGAACAGCGTGTGTTCGCATGCGTGGGCACATATGCGACTAATACCGTTAACTGGTCTTTTCGCACACGGTATCCCAACGGCCTTCATGAGTACGTTATCCGATGGCGCCACCCGGGTTTCTAGCGCACGGTATCTAAACGGCCTCCGGCGTTGGAATACTTGCGCCCGTGCGCATCTGTGCCAAAAAAGAAAAAACCTCTCGCCCAAAGAAACGCTCTTTGGGGGCGAGAGGAAGCTTCCCGCGGTACCACCCCATTTTTCCCTTTTTTGCCGCCGTTGTTATTTTTCGCCTTAGCTGCCGAGGTCGCGCAGATTCACGCGCGTGTGCGAGACCCACGTAAATCCGGTCAAAGAACAACGCCTGCAAATCAAGGGACTCTACGCGGATATTTCCAATCCGGCTTGTGGATAACGGACACCCCGTCAAGACCTACTCGCACCCGCATGACTGCTTTCAGCCCTGCGCTCCAGGGTCATTTTCAATGGTCTTCTCCGGCCGGCTTTCACTCTCCCGGCTCGCTGAACCGGCGAAAAACCACCTACTCTCCCCTGTCATTGCTTTAAAAGCTAGACTTTTCTTTTAACTATAGCCGCAGAAGATCTTTTTGTCAAGAGATTTTAATCTTCTTGTTACAATAAAATTTTCCATAAAAATGTTGACTTACTTTGGAAATTCAGGTATAATTATCTTGTAGTTTTATGTCGAAACATAACGAAAGGAGGAGGAAAAGGCATGATGAAGTCCACGGGCATTGTCCGTAAAGTTGACGAACTAGGGCGTGTGGTTATTCCGATTGAACTACGGAGAACGCTGCAGATTGAAGAGAAAGATGCCCTGGAGATTTATGTGGACGGGGAACGGATTATCTTGAAAAAGTACGAACCCGCCTGTATTTTCTGTGGAAATGCCGAGGGGATTAAGGTTTTTAAAGACAAAAACATCTGTCAGGAATGCTTGAAAAGTATGAAAGACGCTTCTTAAGCGCCTGCCTGCATTGTTTATTCCGACCAAATCCATAATTTCCACGGGAGAGTTTCAACTCTCCCCTTTTTTCTTCTCCAGGCAATACTGGTATAGACCCCGGCGGGAAATGCCCTCCCGGGTGGCAACTTCCTGAATAATTCTGGAGAATTTTTCTCCTTTTTTCTCTTTATCTACGATTTCTTCATATAATTCCTTGTATTTCGCGGTAAAGTCTTCCGGGGGCGCCGGGAATGCCCCGGCGACAACCAGGGTAAACTCCCCGCGGATCTCCCGGTCTTCCCATTCCCGGAGGGCTTGGGCGATAGTGCCCCGCCAAAATTCTTCATAAACCTTTGTCAGTTCCCGGGCAATGACAATTCTTCGTTCTTCGCCCAAGTATTCCTGTAAATCCTGGAGATCCGCCAGTAACCGGTGGGGGGAAGCATAAAGGACAATCGTCCGCTCCTCATCCTGTAAAGCAGATAAACGGGCGCGCCGTTCCTTATTCTTCCTCGGTAAAAAACCCTCAAAAACAAAACGGTCAGCCGGCAACCCAGAAGCAACAACCGCCGGCAAAAGGGCTGAAGCTCCCGGCACCGGGACCACCGGAATCCCGTTTTCGATCGCCGCTTTTACCAGTAAGAAACCGGGATCCGATATTCCAGGCGTCCCGGCGTCACTGATCAAGGCGATTTTTTTCCCTGCGGCTAAAAGTGCCAGCAGTTTTTGGGATTTCTTTTTCTCCTCTTCCCGGTAATAACTAATCACCGGCTGGTGAACGGCAAAATAGGCCAGGAGTTTTCTACTGTGTCTGGTATCCTCTGCCGCCACCAGGTCTGCTTCCTTCAGGATCCGCAAGGCCCGGTGGGTGATATCTTCCATATTCCCCACCGGAGTGGCTACCAGGTACAAACAGCCTTGACCGGCAGCCGCAGTGGTCGCGCGCGTGGTTTTCTCTTTCATCCCCATCACCTCCTGCTTCTTCCCGCTTTACTGCAAAATCCGGGCGTAAAGATTTCTTTTGGAATCCGGGGGCGGAGGTTTCTTCCGGAACCCGGGCCCGGAGCCGCTTTCTGGAACGCCGGGGCTTTGGTTCGCCCGCGGCGCGCGGGCCGGGCGGATCCCTTGCCGCTGTCAAGAAAGAGGGGAGAAGAAACGGTCTTGAATAAAGATAATCCCGAAAAAAAGAAGATAAAAAATGGTCGCTTTGAGAGAATTCCAATTGAGGTGGGAAATTAGCCCCCATTGGACAAAGAGACGCTCGCCCAAGGCATTGGCGCTGATCCAAAAAAGCCAGTTGGCCCAGGCACGGGCGGGGAACTTTCGTTGAAAATAGACAGCCAGCCCGCCCTGGGGGGGAGCGATCCCCAAATCCGACCAAAGGCTGACGCCGCCAACAGTAGGACCGATATATACCCATTGCCGGTAGACCACACCCAAAAGATCACAGACGGTTGCCAAAAGGGCGGTAAAAATCACAGTACTGTAATAGTTCCGCCACTCCCCTTTGGGAACCAGGAGAAAAAAGGCGAACCACAATACCAATCCAGTAAATGCATACGCCATAAATCGTCACCCAAAACCAGAAAAATTTCTCCTACCGGGGAAAAAGGGCGGTAGTTTCCTCCGGCCCTACCAGAACTGGAAAAGTGCCGCCCTCAAGTATTCTTCCGCCGGGAGGCCCTGGAAAAAGTAGGAACTCCTCATCAAGAAGGTCTGTTTTCTCCCCCGGAAGCGTTTCCAGGTAACGAGCGAAATTTTCGACCACCGTTTTTTGCAGGTAATTAAAGCGCCCGTTTTCCCAAATAAAGGGATAAACTGCATTTTTAACAACTTTCGCCTCTCCCTGCAGGTACCCGAATAACCATATCTCATCGCCCGTCTTATATAACCTCAGGTCGTCATATTGTATGTCCCGGTCGTGAATCCGCCGCCACTTCCGGCCCTGTTTCTCCATGATATTCAGGTGTAGCCAATTCTTGCCGGTTTCAAAATCGTATTCCCTGCTCAAAACTAAGAGTTCGGACCGGCCGTCTCCGGTTATATCCCCAAGATAAACCCCGGACAGCGGGTTCCCGTCGCCAATAACCAAAGAGGAAGGGCCGAAGGTATCCAGGGAAATGCCATCCTCATGCCGGTAAAGAAAACCCAGGGAATACGCGGGCGGCCAAAAGGCTTGATCGGTTCTTAGCAAAAGCAGGGCTTCTTCGTTTCCTTTTCCGTCTTCCCAATAAACCCACTGGTGAATCCGGAGCGGCGTCATATACTTAAAGATATATTCAACAAGACGCCCGCTAAAATCCGGTTCCGGAATCCCACTGGTAAAAGGATTAATCTGCGGGCGGTTGAATGAGCGGAAAATTGACTCTTCATACCCTTCACGCAGCCAAACGGGCTCTTCGATCCGGTAATAAATACTCTTATACTCTCGTGTGTTCTGGTAAGACTCTTCCTTCACCAGTTCAAACCGGCCGACCTCATCATAGACCCCTTCCGGAACCGCCCGCCATTTTTTAACATTAACCTTGTTCTTCGCCCGGTCGGCGGTAATTACCTCATAATGATAGCTGAAATCTGTAAAATTGAACCTCTCGACAAATTGCAGATGAAAATCACCGTTAAAAACAGCGGCTTCCTCAAAAAACAAGCCGTTATTATTGAGGATGGCCAGTTTCAATGAGGATAAACGTTCCCCGTTCCCCAACAGGGCCAGATGGTTAAAGGCATTACCCGGTAAAATATATAATGATTTATAGAGGTTGCCTTCAGGATCCCTGGCCAACCCATAGGCCTGGAAAGGCAGGGGTGTCAATTGGTAACGGGCGTTTTCAAAATCCCAAGTAGCCTGGGCGGCAAGGAGTAAAACCCGCTTGGAATTGGTTTTGTCAGGAACCTGATAGGTGAAGACATAACTTTTTTCAACATAAGGGCTAAAGGCTGGATCCAAAACGATCTCCAGTAAAAAGGCGTTCTCCGGTAACAACGAGCTGATCGCCTTTTCTCCCTGGGGAATCTCCTGGAGGCTGTTCAAACTCTCGCCCCAGCAGTACTCAATATCCCGGATCTGACCGCCGGTATTGGCCGTGGGAGAAAAGAGACACGGACGCCGGCGTGACCGGGCAAAAGTAAGGTAATCTTTTTGCGTCATCCGGTAGGAGGTATCTATAGCCTCCAAAACATTGGTGCGGGGATTCCATATTTTACTCTGGATCGCCACTTCTCCTTGCTCCGGCCCATTGACTTCGTGGATGACCAATTTCCCCTGGTAATCTATGAACTGCAGGTCATATCCGGCACGGACCGAAAACATCTGGGAATAATGCTGGTTCCTGAATTTATACATGGTCATCTCCGCAGAAGAAGAATCCGCCGGCTGGAAGATGGTCCAAAACTCCAAAATTCCGTCCCCGTCCAGATCGGCGTTTTGTAAAATCCGGTAAGTATATGCCGTATCGCCGAAGCCGGCCCGGCCTTCGGTTTTGGGACTGCCGTCACCGAGATTTTTCTGGAAAATCACAGAATATCTCTGGTTATTCCCGCGGTCCAAAAGAATCAAGCCAAATCTGCCCCGCAGGGAATAAAGGGCCAAGTATTCCAGGTCATCGTCATGGTCAAACCGGGCGTCGGAGATGACCTGTATTATTTTGGAGCCTCTAGGCAAAAAATCCCCAAGTTCCCCCACGGTGGCACTGCCGGAACCAGCGGCAGTAAAGACAAAAGTCAGGAAAAGCAGGATAAAAAGACTTCCGCGGGCGCCTGGAGAAAAAACCCGGCAAAACCGGTTCATTACCATCCCTCCTTCTAGCCGTTCTATTATTCCACACTTTTGCCCGGCATCCCTGCCAAAGGCAGAAATACCTTTATTTACAAGCAAAAACCCGGGGTTTAGTCTGATCCACCTTTAATTTTACCGCTCAAACCACTTCCACCCGGTGGTAAGTCTTCTTTCCTTTACGCAGCAAGAAACCGTCGCCCCTGAAATCGTCCAGGGAGATGATGAGCCCTTGGTCGGAGACAACCTGCCGGTTCAGGGCAATGCCTTTTTGCTCGATCAGACGGCGGCCTTCTTTTTTTGAAGGAACCAAACCGGTCAACACCAGCAGGTCCAGAAGAGGAAGACCTTCCGGATACCGGGTGGCCTCCACTTGCGTGGTGGGCATTTTTCCGGCCGTGGCTTCCCCGCTGAAAAGGGCTTCCGCCGCTTTTTTTGCCGCGTCCGCTGCTTCCTCCCCGTGGGCTAGTTTTGTCACCTCATAGGCCAGTATTTTCTTGGCTTCGTTAATCTCTTCACCTTTCAAGGCGCCCAACCGCTTGACCTCCTCCATGGGCAAAAAGGTATACAAGGCCAGAAGCTTTTCCACATCAGCGTCGTCGGTGTTCCGCCAGTACTGGTAGAAAGCAAAGGGGCTGGTCCTGACGGGGTCAAGCCAGACGGAACCGGCCTCGGTCTTCCCCATCTTTTTCCCGGAAGCCGTGGTCAAGAGGGGCCATGTTAAGACATAGGCCTTTCCCCCTTCAACACGTCGGATCAAATCGGCCCCGGCCAAAATATTGGACCACTGGTCATCCCCGCCGACCTGGAGCTTACACCCGTATTTCCTATACAAAAACAGGTAGTCGTAAGCCTGGAGCAGCATGTAGTTGAACTCAATAAAAGACAACCCCCGCTCCATCCGGGCACGGAAGCATTCGGCGGTCAGCATCCGGTTGACGGAAAAATGAACGCCGATCTCCCGTAAAAATTCCACGTAGTTCAGGTGTAGCAGCCAGTCGGCGTTATTTAGCAACAGAGCCCGGTCGTGTGTAAAATCCAAATACCTGTCGAGTTGTTTTTTTATTCCCCGGACATTCTCTTCGATCTTCTCTTTACTCAGCATTTCCCGTAATTCCGTCCGCCCGCTGGGATCACCGATCATGGCCGTTCCTCCCCCAACGAGGGCCAACGGCCGGTGCCCGGCCCTTTGCAGGTGGGCGAGGGCCATAATCCCCATCAGGTGGCCGACATGAAGGCTGTCCGCCGTAGGATCAATCCCCAAATATACGGTGACCTTTTCGGTGGCCAGCAACTCCCGGAGTTCCTCTTCGAATGTTACCTGTTGCAGGAAACCCCGTTCTTCAAAAACATCCAGTACATTCTTGCTCATCGTCATCCCCCCGGTATTTTGCGCGCGCCCAGTTCTGGCAATAACATGCGCACGTGCGTCTTTAATTTGCCTGAAACCAAGGTCTTTTGCCTACGCAGTCCTTCCTTATCAGACTCTATATATAAACAAAACCCCTCATCCGGTTAGGGACGAGGGGAAAACACCCGTGGTACCACCCTGTTTGCCGCAATTATTCCGCTGCCGCGGAGGAATTACAGCCTCTTTACGGAGATAACGGTTCCTGACCGGAAAACCCTATTCCCGCCATGGGTTTCAGGTTTCCTCTCCCGGGGGTAACTTCGGAAAGGACAGGACCGGTTTGCACCACTCACCGGTTCTCTTGTTACCCGTTTTCTTTCCTACTTCACCCGTTCATTGAGTTTGCCGGACCTACGGCCCGATCAAATTTGCGCTTTTATGGATATAACCAAGTTTACCACAGAGAGCAATGCCTGTCAATAGGCGAGCCGCCCCGGATAGGCGCCCTTTCCGGCAATGGTATGTGTACTTGTAAAGTTTTACATCCTATATACCGAATTAAGAATAGAGGCAAATTTCCCATGAAAAGGAAAGGAGTGATTAGTAATGAAATTCCCTTCCGGCAAAAGACTTTCCGGGCATTGGAAAAAAATCCTGACCCTGCTGGGCTTGGCTCTTGTGTTCCTTGCGGTTCTGTGGATCCTTTGGGGATCGTTTTTGCCGGCCGCAGAGAAAAACAATGATACGATAAGCTCTTTCCTGGTCTGGGAAGAAACTGGAACTGTTCTTACGGCCACAGGACGGGAAGGGCTTATGGCATATATAGTCAGGGTTGGCAACGAACGGGAAGGCGGCCGCGGCCAAGAAAATGCAGGCCATCAAGAAGCCGCCCACGATGGGGAAAAGGCACGCAATGAAGAAGATGTATCCGGCCAAGAAGATACCTGCGATCGGTTCGAACTGCTTGTACAAAAGCTGACAACACACGGAGGTGCGTCCAACGGTACCCCCGCGCACCCGCAACCTCCTGCGGAAATTATTACCCAAAACCTGCCTGAGCTCGAAATACCAATGGAAAGAGCAGAGATCCATATGAACCTCACCCCGGACGGATCCGGGTTATGGCTCTCTCTTTTCAATAACGAAGGAAAAAACCAAGCGGTCTTTTTTGATCTGGAAAAAAGACAGGGTCAAGCCTTTTCTTTTACGGACCGGACAATAATGGGGAATATTACCCTTTCTTCGCTGGTGGAGAAGAGGCTCTTTTACCCCGCCGCCGGGAAGGACGGGAAGATCTTTGCCCATACCGACCGGAATACCCTGGACCTGCCAATAGAGCTTTTTGCCTTGGCGGACGCCAATTCCGTTACCGCCGGTTTTCGCCCCTGGTTGCAGGTGCTCCCCGGGGATGAGGAGTTTCTCTTTCTTGCCCCCTCTGAAGAGGGCGGCGCCGTGCAAATCTGCAAGCACAATGTGGCAGAAAACAGCAGGGAGCTCCTTTTCTCCCTGGCGGGGACCGCCGCTCCTCCCGCCCTCTCCGCCCGGGGCGACCTGCTGGCCGTAGCGGCCGCGAACACGAGAGAACCCAAACTGCTTTTGTCCGCACTCCCCAGTGGAGAAAAGATCGAACTAACACTGGACCGGAGACCGGCCACCCTCTTATTCTGGGATGCGACTGCGGAAGGTGTCTATTTCCTTGCCTCCGAAAACGGGAGGACCGGCCTGTATTATGCCGGTTTAAAGGAATACCTGCCCTCTCTTGCCGGAGTTCAGGAAACACCGGAGGAAGACAGGGACCGGCAAGGAGAGGCGGCCCAAGGTAATGCAAGCGAACTCTTTGACCTGGTTATCCGTAACGGCACGGTGATCGATCCGGAGACGGAAACGATCAAATTCAACTATAACGTGGGGATAAAAGGGGAACGGGTCACAGCGATCAGCCGGGAAGAAATCCGCGGCGCCGAAGAGATCGACGCCACCGGGCTGCTGGTTACCCCCGGTTTCATTGATATCCTTTCCTACAGCCCTAATGATGTGGGGAACAGGTTCAAGGTGGCGGACGGGGTTACTACCAATCTGGCCATGCACGGGGCAACCATCGACTTCCCCGGTTGGTTCAGATATTACGCCAAAAGGCCCATGATCCTGAATTACGGCGGCGCCGTCCTCCAGGTAGGATTCAGGCATAAACTCGGGATCGGCAATTACAGGGCACCGACCCCCGCCCAGATTGAAGAGATGAAAAAAATGACGGAACAGGCCATTTTGGACGGGGCCATCGGGATTTCCTTCAGCCCCGAATACTACCCGGGGATGAGTACCGAAGAGATTAGAGCCATCATGGAAGTGGGCAAGAAATACGACTTGACCTCCTTTTTCCATGTCCGTTACGCTACGATGTACGGACCCGGGGGAAATAATATTGACGCCATTAATGAAGTGATCGGTTACGCCCGGGAACTCGGCACTTCCGTACAGATTGTCCATATTAACAGTACGGGCGGGACCTTTTCCATGGCGGAAAGCCTGAAGATCATTGAAGAGGCACGCCGGGAAGGCGTGGATGTTATGGTTGATCTCTATCCCTACAACTCCTGGGCGACCTATTCCAATTCCGCCCGGTTTGACCCGGGTTGGCAGGAACGTTTCCAGATCAGTTATGAAGACCTGCAGGTGGGGAACAGCACGGAACGGCTAACGGAAGAGAGTTTTGCAAAATACCGGAAACAGCGGGTCCTCCTGATTGCCTACGCTATTCCCGATGAAGATGTGGACCTGGCCCTACAGGCCGACTACGCCATGATCGGCAGTGATACCATTATTGAACCGCATATGAACAATCACCCGCGCGGGGCCGGCTGCTTTTCCAGGACGATCGGCCTCTATGCCAGGGAAAGAAGGGTGATCCCGCTGATGAAAGCCTTAAAAATGATGACGATTCTTCCGGCCCGCCGGCTGGATAATGTGGCGCCGGCCTTACAGAAAAAGGGAAGGTTACGCCTGGGGATGGATGCGGACATTACTCTCTTTGATTATGGGGAAATCATCGATACGGCCACCGCAGAGAAGACCGGCAGTTATTCCCGGGGAATTTATTATGTCATTGTCAACGGCGTCGTGGTTAAAGACCCGCATGGTTTCAGGAGTGGCGTCAACCCCGGAAAACCGATCCGCAGCTATTTTACACTCCGGTAAAGTATAAAGACAGGGGACGGTTCCCTGTCCTTACGAGGAAACAGGGGACGGTTCCCTGTCTTTTGCTATCTTTTGCGTTTGCCAGAAGGCTATTTCCCAAAGGCATCCCTTACTTTACCGAAAAAACCCTTCTCCTCCGGGATCTCTTCACCAAAAGCCGCCGCCAGGCTGTGAACGGCCTCGCGTTGGACAGCGTTGAGCCTGGTCGGGATCTGGACCTTAACCCGTACCAATTGGTCGCCCCGGCCGTGTCCGTGCAGCCGGGGAACCCCCTGGCCGCGCAGGCGGAAAACGGTACTTGTCTGCGTTCCCTCGGGAATCTTCAATTCCGAAGTCCCCTCCAAGGTCGGGACCTCAATGACTCCTCCTAAAACCGCCTGGACGAAACTGATGGGTTGCTCAAGGAAAATATTATCGCCTTCGCGCTTAAAAAGTGGATGGGGACGGACGGTCAAATAGACAAAGAGATCGCCGGCGGGACCGCCCCGCAGGCCGGCCTCGCCTTCACCCGGTACCCGCACCCTGAAGCCGTTATCCACCCCCGCCGGAATCTTAACCTCAATCTCCCGCCGGCGCCGGATCCGTCCTTCGCCGGCACATTCCGGACACGGGGTTTCGATGGTCTTGCCTTCCCCGCCGCACTGTTCACAGGTACGGACGGTGCTAAACCGGCCAAAAGCAGTATTCTGGACATAGTGGACCTCTCCACTTCCCTGACAGCGCGGACAGGTCTTGATCGGTGTCCCCGGTTTAGCCCTATTCCCATGGCATACCGGGCAGACCTCAATCCGGGGTACGGTAACCGTGGTTGTGGTGCCAAAAACCGCCTCCTTAAAATCGATGGTCAGGTTCATCCGGAGGTCTGCGCCCCGTTCCGGGCCGGTCCGGCGCCGCCGTCCACCGCCTCTGAAGAGGTCAAAAATATCGCCAAAAATATCAAAGTCAAAATCCCCAAAACCGCCAAAACCACCGGTCCCGCCGGCAAAACTACCGTCGCTACCGGCATGGCCAAACTGGTCGTAGGCGGCCCGTTTCTGCGGGTCACTTAAAACGTGATAAGCCTCGTTAATCTCTTTAAATTTCTCCCCCGCCTGGGGGTCTTCTTTATTCACATCCGGATGATACTTCCGGGCCAACCGGCGGTAGGCCTTTTTTATCTCTTCTTCGCCGGCGCCCCGGGAGACACCCAGAACCTCATAATAATCTCTTTTGGCCATGTTTCATTCTACTCTCTTTCCTGTCAATAGCCGGGCGAAGCTTGGCGAAGCCAAACCTACTGCGCGTCATCCTCTTTTACCTTGTATTCCGCATCAACAGTAGGACCGTCGCTGCCAGCCTGTTGCCCGCCGGTTCCGGAACCCGCCGCGCCCGTAGCGGCGTCGCCGCCGGAGGCCTGCTGATAAATGGTGGCCGACAATTCGTGCAGGGCTTTTTGGAGGGCTTCTTTTTTCTCCCGGATCAGGTCATAATCCTCGCCCGCCAACGCGTTGGCAAGTTCCTCTTTGGCCTTTTTTATCCTCTCTACATGATCCGCTGCGGCCTTGTCGCCGATATCCTTTAATGTCTTATCCACCGTATAAACCAGAGAGTCGGCTTCGTTTCTCAACTCCACCTGTTCATGGCGTTTCTTGTCTTCCTCCGCGTGGGTCTCCGCCTCTTTCATCAGGCGTTCAACCTCTTCTTTGGAAAGCCCGCTGGAAGAGGTGATCGTCACCTTCTGCTCCTTGCCGGTACCCAAATCCTTGGCGGAAACATTGACAATCCCGTTGGCGTCAATGTCAAAGGTCACTTCGATCTGGGGTATACCCCGCGGCGCCGGCGGGATCCCGTCCAAATGAAACCGGCCAAGGGTCACATTGTCGGCAGCCATCGGCCGTTCACCCTGCAAAACATGGATCTCCACCGAAGTCTGGTTGTCGGCGGCTGTGGAAAAAATCTGCTTCTTGGCTGTGGGGATGGTCGTGTTCCGATCGATGATCTTCGTGAAGACGCCCCCCAAGGTTTCAATCCCCAGGGAGAGCGGGGTAACATCGAGCAAGACGATATCCTTGACTTCCCCCATTAATACCCCGCCCTGGATGGCGGCGCCAATCGCCACCACCTCATCGGGGTTTACCCCTTTATAAGGTTCCTTCCCGGTTATCTTTTTTACCGCTTCCTGAACGGCAGGAATACGTGTTGATCCTCCGACCAGGATCACCCGGTCAACCTGACCGGCTTCCAGACCGGCGTCGCTCAAAGCCCGTTTGGTCGGACCCATGGTGGCCTCGATCAGATCGGTGGTTAACTCTTCAAACTTGGCCCTGGTCAGGGTCATATCAAGATGCAACGGCTGCCCCTCAACGGCGGTGATAAAAGGCAGGTTGATGTTGGTGGTGACCATACCCGAAAGTTCAATTTTGGCCTTTTCCGCCGCTTCTTTTAAACGCTGCATGGCCATGCGGTCCTTACCCAAATCCACACCGTGTTCTTTCCGGAAATTCTCCACCATCCATTTGGTAATCCGGTCATCAAAATCATCACCGCCGAGATGATTGTTGCCGCTGGTGGCTTTGACTTCAAAAACCCCGTCCCCCAATTCCAGGATGGAAACGTCAAAGGTCCCGCCGCCCAAATCGAAGACGAGTACGGTTTGGGCGTCACTCTTTTCCAATCCGTAGGCCAAAGCGGCAGCCGTTGGTTCATTAATAATCCTCAGAACCTCCAGGCCGGCGATGACCCCGGCGTCCTTTGTCGCTTGCCGCTGGGCATCGGTAAAATATGCCGGGACGGTGATTACTGCCTTATCCACCTTCTCACCGAGGTAGGCTTCGGCATCGGCTTTCATTTTCCGCAAAATCATGGCGGAGATTTCCGGCGGCGTATATTCCTTACCCTCGATCGTATATTTATGGTTTGTTCCCATTTGCCGCTTGGCGGAGGTCACCGACCGGTCGGGGTTGGCAACGACCTGTCTTTTTGCCAATTGTCCGACCAGGCGCTCGCCACCCTTAGAGAACCCGACTACCGACGGGGTGGTCCGTCCGCCTTCGGCGCTGGGAATAATCACCGGCTCCCCGCCTTCCATCACCGCCATACAGGAATTTGTCGTTCCCAGGTCAATACCAAGTACTTTTGCCACTTTCCATCAACCTCCAACTTCCTCTCCACATTCTCGAGTTCCTTCTTCTTTGCTTTCACCGGCAGCCGTTTTTTCTTTTGCGACCGCTACCTTTACCAGGCTAGGCCGGATGGTTTTCTCCCCAAAAAGATACCCTCTTTGCATTTCCTCCAGGATGGTATTTTCCGGTTCTTCCGACTCCTCACGGCAAAAGGCCTCATGCCTTCCGGGGTCAAACATCTCCCCTACCGCCGCGATGGGGGTCACCCCTTCTCTCTCCAAAACCTCCATGAACTGCCGGAAAACCATCTCCACCCCGGTATGAAGGTTTGCTTTGTCTCCGGAACCATTAGCGCTTGTCGCTACCGCGCGTTCCAAATTGTCAACCACAGGAAGGATCTTTAAAATAAACTCCTCCAAGGCCTGCCCGCGGGCTCGCTGCAACTCCTCGCGACTCCGCCGCCGGTAATTCTCAAAATCTGCTCGTAAACGAAGCAACCTCTGGCTAAGCTCCTCTTTCTCCCTTTTCAATTCTTCAAGGTAGACTGTTGGGTCTTCCCTTACCTCATCTCGTCCTTCCTGTTCTTCTTCTTGATTTTCCCCTCTCATTTCTCCCACCGCAGCTTGCCCCCGTTCTTCTCCTGCTGCACCTCTTATTCTTTTTTCAACGTATTCAGTTTTCCCGGAATTTTGACTTTTGTCAGCGGTTTCTCCCTCCTGCAAATCTAAGCGGGCATCCGCAGATCCTCTCTCATCCATCCCCTTCAGCTTCATCGTTAAACCTCCGCACCATTATTCGCTAATCATTTACGGGCACCTGTCCACGGGTATTCATCGCCTGCCTATACAAGCGACGCCTATCCAGACTTGGCCTTATCAGGCTTAGCTCCTTCAGGCGCCGCCCATTGCAACATTGCCCGCAGGCTATTTCTCCGTCAAAAAGCCCCCCAGGCACTTGGCGACAAAATCGACTACTGTTACCACATGGGCGTAATCCATCCGCGTGGGGCCCAAAACGCCGACGGCCCCGAGAATCCTGCCGTCCACTTCATACGTGGCTGTGACCATACTGCAGTCTTCGACGGCATCGTCATTAATCTCTTCACCGATACAAATATTAAGGCCGCGTTTTTGCAAAGCCTGATTCATAAGGTTGAGGAGCTTCCCCTCCTCCTCCAAAATACCCATCAACAATTTGAACTTTTCTACTTGCTTGAACTCGGGTTGTTCCAGGATGTTAATCGTACCATCAACATAAATCCGCTCCTGTTTCTTTTTCCCCAAAGCAGTAAGGAGCAATTGCAATGTATCGTCAAAGGCTTCCCCAAATTGAGCCTCTGTTTTTAACTGGTTTACAATAGCCGTTCCGAAATCCATCAGGGAAACCCCCTGGAGTTTGCTGCTGAGAAAGGTAGAAATCTTGTTGAGGTCATCCTGGGTATAAGCCACCGGCGTCTCGAGGAGGATGTTTTCGACAAATCCCGTATCCATGACCACTAATCCCAGGATATGATTGGTATCCATCGAGACTAAATGGATATGACGAAAATGGGCCTCCTGCAGCCGGGGGGTGAGAATTAACGAGGGATATTTGGTGAGCGCCGCTAAAATTTTTGTCGTACGCTGCAGGAGTGAATCAAATTCCGCCGGTTTGTGCTTCGGATCGAATTCCGCTTTTATAAAAGCCAGTTCGTCATCGGTTAATTGCTTCTGTTCCATCAAGGTATTAACATAATACCGGTAACCCCGGTGCGACGGGATTCTTCCAGCCGAGGTGTGCGGCTGTTTTAGATATCCTGACTCTTCCAAGTCCGCCATCTCATTCCTGATCGTGGCCGGGCTAAGCCCCAGTTTGTGTTTGCGGGCGATTGTGCGCGATCCTACAGGCTCGGCCGACTCAATGTAGTCATCCGTAACCACCTGTAAAATCTTTTCCTTTCTAGGATCCAACTCCCTTCTGCCCATCTGTACTTCACCCTCCTGTTAGCACTCTCAGTCAATGAGTGCTAACTGATCTATTCTAAAAATACCACCCCTTCCCCTCTTTGTCAAGAGGAAGGATGAAGATTGCTACAAATATGCGCCCAAGAGTTCAACCAGTACCCGGTTGCTGGCTAGCATCCCTTTGGCCGTCAACCGGCAGTTACCCCCCTCCCAACGTAAAAATCCTTTCTCAACCAAAATTTCCAGCCGGGGAGAGAAGAAACTCCGCAAATCCCTCTGCCAGCGATGGAAAAAATCATCGGCGGCTAGTCCCCGATTCAACCTGAGGCCGAGCATGGCCATTTCAACCATCCCGCGGTCGGTGTCGATCTTTTCCCCGGTGGCAACCGGGCTTTTCCCTGCAGCAAGCTTGGCAAAGTAAAGGGAGAAATCCTCCTCGTTAACCCGGCGTTCCCCGGAGATAAAAGAATGGCTTCCCAAGCCCAGACCCAAGTAATCCCGGTACTGCCAGTAGCATAAGTTATGACGGCACTCATATCCTTTCCGGGCAAAATTGGCGATCTCATACTGCTCATACCCGGCCTGCGCCAGAATTTGCAAAGTCGCATAGTACATGGTTATTACTTCTTCTTCAACCGGCGGCCGGTAGTAGCCAGCAGCAAGATCTTTCGCCAGCGGCGCCTCGGGCGCCAGCTGTAGGCAATAGCAGGAAAGATGCGCCGGTTTTAAGGCAACGGCCCATTCCAGGCTCTCTTTCCAATCGGTCACTGCCTGTCCGGGCAGCCCGTAAATCAAATCCAGGTTGAGATTGGTAAAACCGGCCTCCTTGGCCGCAGCCACCGTTTCACCGGTCTGGGCCACAGTATGACTTCGCCCCAATAGCCGCAGGAACTTCTCCTGACCGGCCTGGGCGCCGAGGCTGAGACGATTGACCCCCGCCGCCCGTAAAGCACGGAGTTGCTCCAAGGTAACAGTCCCCGGATTGGCTTCCACTGTGATCTCAGCCGCCGGATCCAGCCGGGTTGCTGCTTTCACTTCTTCCACCAGTGCGGCCAGTTCTTCTCCTGGTAATAGCGTTGGCGTGCCGCCGCCAATATAGACCGTGGCCACCGGCGGTCTTTCCCCGGCCAGCAGCTGGATTTCTTGGACCAAAGCCGCCAGGTATGGCTTAACAAGATCTTCCCGCCCGGCAAAGGAAAGAAAATCGCAATAACCGCATTTTTGCCGGCAAAAGGGTATATGCAAATAAACGGCGAGGGGCTTGACCATCTCTTTCCCCCTTGACAGTTTTATTTGTTAAAGGTACATTAATTGTAAGTTATTATTTGTGATATAAGCTCCTGTTTATAATTGCTGAATACTTGAGAAGACCGGCTCGGTTGAACAAAAAAGGAGTGCATGTCATGGATGCCTTAGCGAATACCCTGTTTATTTTTTTCGCCCGCATTATTGACGTCAGTCTGGCTACCTTCCGTGTGCTAATGCTCATGCGCGGTGAACGCGTCCGCGCCGCGTTCACCGGTTTTTTCGAGGTCAGTATCTATATCCTGGCCCTGGGCCGGGTGGTGCAGCATCTAAATGAGCCTTGGAAAATCATCGCTTACGCCCTTGGCTTTTCCTGCGGAACAATTGCCGGCGGCTGGCTGGAGGAGCGCCTGGCAGTCGGGTATAATCTGGTACAGGTGATTCCGAAAACCCATTCCGGGAAATTAATCAGTCTTTTGCGCGAGAATAATTTCGGCGTCACTGTCCTGGAAGGCCAGGGGAGATCCGGCCCCCGCTACATTCTCAATATCACCACCCGCCGGAAAGAGATCCCCCGCTTACTGGCGCTGCTGGAGGAGACCGATCCCCGTGCCTTTGTCACCATCTTCGACGCACGCCGGACACAGGGGGGCTTCATCGTACAGGACAAGAAGAAATAGCGCCGGCCGTATATACCATAGTTATACAGGCATATATAGGCCGGTCAATCGTCAATCTTGAGCACGGCCAAAAACGCCTCCTGGGGTACTTCCACGGTCCCCAGTTGCTTCAGGCGTTTTTTCCCTTCCTTCTGTTTCTCCAAGAGCTTGCGCTTTCTCGTCACGTCCCCGCCGTAACACTTGGCCAAAACATCTTTACGGATCGCCTTTACGGTCTCCCGGGCAATCACCCGGCTGCCGATGGCGGCCTGAATGGGTACTTCATAGAGTTGCCTGGGGATGATCTCCTTTAGTTTTTGGACCAATTGCTTCCCCCGGTGATAGGCTTTTTCCTGGTGGATGATGGCGGAGAGGGCGTCCACCGGTTTCCCGTTTAGGAGGATATCCAGCTTGACCAGGTCGGAAGGTCTATAACCCATAAATTCATAATCCAACGAGGCGTAACCCCGTGACCGTGATTTCAGTTTATCGAAGAAGTCCAATAAAATCTCGGCAAATGGCAGGTGGTATTGGAGCAACACCCGTTCCGGAGTAAGGTACTCCATACTCTGGTAGACACCTCTTTTCTCCTGGCAAAGCTCCATGATGGTCCCCACATAATCGCTGGCTAAAATAATACTGGCCTTGACAAACGGCTCTTCCAGGCGCTCGATCTCTCCGGCCGGCGGGAGCTCCGACGGGTTACGGATTTCAAGGACTTCGTCGTTTTTCTTCAGGTAAGCCCGGAAGACCACACTGGGAGAGGTGGCGATGATATTGAGGCCGTATTCCCGCTCCAACCGTTCCTGGACGATCTCCATATGCAAAAGACCCAGGAAGCCGCAGCGGAAACCGAAGCCCAAAGCATTGGAGGACTCCGCCTCAAAGACCAATGCCGCGTCGTTCAACTGCAGGCGGTCCAAGGCCTCCCGGAGGTCTTCGTAACCATCGTTTTCCACGGGGTAAAACCCGCAAAAAACCATGGGCTGGACCGGTTTGTAACCAGGGAGCGGCTTTTCCGCCGGGCGTTCCGCAGAGGTTATGGTGTCGCCAACGCGGCTGTCGCGGACGTCTTTAATCCCGGCAATTAAATACCCGACCTCTCCCGGACCCAATTCTTCCACCGGTTCCATCTCCGGGGTAAAAACCCCCAGTTCCGTGACTTCAAATTCTTTCCCCGTCGCCATGGTCTTGATTTTTTCCCCTGTTCGCAACCGGCCGTTGACCATCCGCAGGTAGGCAATGACCCCCCGGTAAGAATCGAAATGCGAATCAAAGACCAGGGCTTGTGCAGGGGATTCTAAACTGCCCCGGGGCGGGGGAATCCGCCGGACAATGGCTTCCAAAACTTCTTTTGTCCCAAGGCCCGTTTTGGCGCTGGCGGTCAAAACCTCCTCCCTGGTGAACCCGCCGATATCCGCCAGTTCTTTCAAAACCCTTTCCGGTTCGGCGCCGGGTAGATCTATCTTATTGATGACCGGGATGATCTCCAGATCATGTTCGAGCGCCAGGTAAAGGTTGGCGATGGTCTGGGCCTGAATTCCCTGGGCCGCATCGACAACCAGTAATGCACCTTCACAGGCTGCCAACGACCGGGAAACTTCATAAGAAAAGTCAACATGGCCCGGGGTATCAATCAGGTTCAACACGTATTCCCGGCCGTCCTCCGCCCGGTAAATAAGGCGGACTGCCCGGGCTTTGATGGTGATCCCCCGTTCCCTCTCGAGATCCATGGAGTCCAGGACTTGGGCCACCATTTTCCTGGCGCTGACCGCACCGGTATACTCCAATAACCGGTCGGCCAGAGTCGATTTCCCGTGATCAATATGGGCAATGATGCAGAAATTCCGGATCCGAGCCTGGTCCATGCAAACGTCCTTCCTTTCCAGGGCTATAACTTTGCTGATCGTCCCGGCAGACGCGGGACTATTATTCATTGCCTAGATTCATATAAAGGATACGCAACAGATAATGAATGCGTAATCAGGTAAATGATCCGTAATCACCAGCGCGCTACGGCAACGTAACGATTATAGCATTTTCCTTTAGCCGGCGCAAGCAGGCTCACTCATGGCGCAAGGCTTCCGCCGGCGGCAGCAACGAGGCCTTATACGCGGGATAAACGCCAAAGAAAAGGCCGACCGCCAAGGCAAAACCGAAGGCGAGCAGGACGGCTTTCAAGGAGACAACCGCCGGCCAGCCTCCGAAGAGCGCCGCCAGCCGGGAACCGGCCAGGCCCAGTAAGATCCCGAGCCCCCCGCCGGCCAGGCTTAATACTATGGCTTCGAATAAAAACTGCAGGAGGATTTCGCGTCTTTGCGCGCCCAGTGCTTTGCGAATCCCAATTTCCCGGATCCGTTCGGTCACTGAAACCAGCATGATATTCATGATCCCGATCCCTCCAACCAACAGGGAGACACTGGCGATCCCCGCCAGCAGGAGGGTGAAGGTCCGGGTTGTACTCTGAATGGTCTCAAGCATCTGCACCTGATTACTTAAGGAATAGGCCGTCTCCTCCTGGAAATACCCGCGTAAGATCCGGTCGATCCGGGCATAGGCAGTCTCCATGGACCGGGAATCCACCACCTCCAGGTAGATGCTGTGCAGCCGGTTATGCCCAAAGAGCCTGCGCTGGGCAGTAGTCAGGGGGACTAAAACCAAATCATCCAGATGGGAAAAGCCGGAGTAACCCCGTTCGGCCAAAACACCAATAACCGTAAAACGGTTGTTGGCGATCCGGATCACCCGTCCCACCGGCAATTCTTCGCCAAAAAGCTCTTCCGCCGTGGCTTTTCCCAGTACCGCCAGGCGGTTCCGCCTCTCCAGATCGTCTTCAGTGAAAAAAGCCCCTTCCTCCAGGGCATAACCCCTGACACCCGGGTAAGCGGGGGTAACGCCCAAGACATTCGTGGTGATACTAAGGCCGGCATTCCGGACCGGCAGTGCCTGCCGGACTTCGGGGGCCATGCCACGGAAGAGTTCCCCACCCTCTCCAGCCAATTCCCTCTCCAGGACCGGCAGGAGATCACTGGTGACGGTGGTAGCGCTGCCAGCCGCCCCCAGTTCCCGGCTCCTTCTGCCGGTGCGTCCCGGGGTGATGATTAGGAGGTTTGAGCCCAGGCCCTCAATACCTGCGGTTACCTGCCGGGAAGCTCCTTCGCCCAGGGCTGTCATGACAATAACCGCGGTGACACCGATGATCACCCCTAAAGTGGTAAGAATCGAGCGGAGGGGGTTGCCGGTCAGCCCTTCCAGGGACATTTGTAAGTTATCCCGGATCTTCATAATTTTCATGGCATCCCCTCTTCCTCCCCGTGCAACCGGTCGATTAAATCCCGGGCGGTAAAAGCCTCGCCTGTCTGCGGGTCCACAGTCAATAAATCCCGGCGGAGACGGCCGTCGCGGAAATAGAGAACACGCCCGGCAAAAACGGCAATCTCCGGGTCATGGGTAATCATGACAATCGTCTTGCCCTCTTGATGCAAGGCGGTAAAGAGTTTCATAATCTCCCGGCTGGCTTTGGTATCAAGGTTGCCGGTGGGTTCGTCAGCCAAGATAACCGCCGGCCGGTTGGCGAGAGCCCGCGCGATGGCAATCCTCTGCTGCTCCCCGCCGGACAACTCCTGCGGCCGGTGTTCGGCCCGGTCCGCCAAACCCACTGTAGCAAGGAGGGCCAACGCCCGTTCCCGCCTTTCCCGGGAAGAAATACCCCCATAAATCAAGGGCAACTCCACGTTACGCCAGGCATTCAACCGGGGGAGCAGGTTGAAGGATTGAAAAATAAACCCCAGTTCCCGGTTGCGGATTCCTGCCAGCTCCCCGGGGGACAGCCCGCTAATCTCCCGCCCCGCCAGGCGGTAGGAACCGGCAGTGGGAAGGTCAAGGCAGCCGAGGATATTCATTAACGTGGATTTACCGGAGCCGGAAGGCCCCATAATCGCAACGAATTCGCCGGCTCTAATCGGGAAAGTGACCTCAGTTAAGGCGGTTACCTGAACCCGGCCGGTTTGGTAGATCTTTGAGAGACCGGTAACACTAATCACCTGTTCACCTCCGGATCCGGATCCCGGGGAAATTCACTCTGACAGCCGGGGGCCGCCCCCCGGGAGCTGCGGCTTCTCTGACCCCGGTAACCACTTCCGCCCCTTCGTCCAGCCCGGAACGGATCTCCACCATACCGTTGCCGGTGATCCCGGTTTCCACCGGGACCAGTTGGGTTTTGCCGTTCTGCAAGACCTGTGCCATGCTGCGGCCACCCTTTTTTGTAATCGCCGCCTGGGGCAGGATCAGGACATCTTCTTTTTGTTCAATAATAATAAGAAGATCCGCCGACATCCCGGGGCGGAAAAATTCTGCGCTCTCTTCCATCTGGACGGTGACCGGATATGTAACGATGTTACTGGAAACCCTGGCTTCCGCTCCGACGGAAGAAACCCGGCCGGCAAAAACCCGGTCTTCTTTGGCCAATAAAGCGATCTCAGCCGGCATTCCCAGGGTGATTTTGACCACATCCTCTTCGTTTACATAGGCCTGGACCTCCCAGCGGTCATGGGAAGCCAGGATCATAAAGGGCAAAAAGGTCTCCTGTCCGCGGGAAGTGGCAACCACTTCTTCGCCCTCCGCGGCGTTGATCGTCAAAACCAACCCGGTAAACGGCGCCCGTAGATGCAAACTCTCCACCAGCTTCTCGGCTTCAGCCAGGACTCGTTGGTGTTTCCTGTATTCCAGTTGCGCTGCGGTCAACTCTTCATACCTGTGGGTTTCGACTGTTTCCAACTGCCGTTCGGCCAATAGCAGATTTATCTCCGCCTGCCTGACCGCGGCCCCGGCCACGGCAAGTTCTTTCTCGTCTGGGGGTTTCATCAGATCTTCCAACCGGAGGCGGGCGGTGGTCACCTGATCCCGGGCCGCCTCCAATGCCTGTAAGGAATCGTCATATTCTTTCTTGGCGACCAGCCCTTCGGCAAAGAGCTGTTCATTCAGGGCAAATTCCTTCTCCGCCGCCTGATAAGCCCTTTCGGCCGCCCGCAGATTACTCCTGGCTGTTTCCAGTTCCGGAGCGCCGGCGCCTTCCTTTATTTCCTCCAGGCGCAGGACGGCGGCGGCCAAATCTGCTTTGGCCCTTTCATATTGCAACTCCGCATCCTGACGGGCGGTTTTAAAGGCCTCCTCCGCCTTGGACAGTTTAATCCTGGCGATTTCCAGGCTGTCCTTGGCATCGGCCAAACGGTCCCGGGCCTCCTGCGACTCCAACCTGGCCAGCAGTTGTCCTTCACGGACCGTATCGCCGGCGCCGACCAGCAATTGGGTTACGGTGCCTGTCACTTCCCAGTAGATATATTCCTGCCGGCCGTGTTTGAGTTCACCCGTGGCGTCCACTGCCGACATGATTGTACCACGGGTTACCCGGGTGGTCACATACTGGGGCGTTCTTCCCGCCTTTCTGGCAATTATCCCCCATACTAGCCATCCCCCGGCCAAAACCCCGGCGGCAACCAGTAGAATTATTAATTTCCCTGGTCGTCTCACGCTCCTCCCCCCGTTCTATGCGGCGATGACCGCCAACAGAGTATACCAAGCCTTCCACGTCCTGTTCCAACCCTCGAGATAATCCTGGAAAGCCTCGTCCCGGGCTAAACGCGCTTTTTCCAGTTCCACCGCACGTAACTCGCCGGCGGCAAACCGGATCTCCATCCCCCGGTAGGTCCGTTCCGCCTCCTGCCACTGCAGTTCCAACCAGGCCATGGCTTGCCGTTCCAGTTCAAAATCGGCAAGCGCAGCGGCCACCCGGTCCTCCACAGCAGTTACGGTGCTTTGGACCGCCCGTTCCCCCTGTTCCACATTGATCCGGTTAATCTCCAACTGTTGCCGCCGGTCAAAACCTATTGTCCAGGAAAATCCGGCAGAGACCGCAGGTCGCTCCTCTTTCCCTGCGGTTACCCCCAGAGAAATAACCGGGTGGTTCCGGTGTACCCTTGCCAATTCTTCACGGGCAACCGCCAATTGCATCCGGGCTTGCTGCAGATCAACATTGTTGGCCAGGGCTTCCGCCAGCAATTTTTCCTTTTCCGCCTCAACTACAGGAAACTCCGGCAACTCTGCAAATTGGACCTGGGAAAGATCGTTTTGCAAAAGCCGGGAAAGGTTGAGCCGGGCCCTTTCTTCCTGAAGCTCGCTTCTCTTCAATTGCAGCCCGGCCCGGAGCAGTTCTCCCTCACTACTGCGTAAATCCGCCTCGGAGAGAAATCCCTGGTCAAAACGGCGCTGGACAATTTTGTGATAATCCGCAATCACCGCCAGTTCTTCTTCAGCCCGGCGCCGGTTCTTGAAAGCCGACAAAAGGTCGATATATTCCTTCCGGACCTGTAGTTCCAGGGTGACCATGATCTTTTCGTATTCCAGCTTTGCCATGGCCAAAGCCCGCCGTGCCCCGGCCGTCTTTGTATCCTCCGCCAGCAGTTCATAATCCAGCGACACTGTGGTCTGTTCATCCGGGTTCCATTTTGCGCCCAGTTTCAGCCGGGAGGTAACAGGAAGCTCAATGCTGAGCTCAGGCCGGCCGGTGACGGTGTAATCCCTGCCAGTCGCCGGAACGGCCGTTACACCCGCGCCAACACCGGCCCGGCCGCGGGAGAAAGATCTGGCCATCTTCAGTTCGAGCTCTTTTTGGTACAGGTTCTCCGCCGCCCTGATCGCAATTTCACTCTGACGCAGGGCGGTTGTCACCACTTTTTCCATATCCCAAAGATCTTCCGCCGCCCGGGAGGTCCCCGGTCCCGCAAGAAAAAGCAGGAGCAGGCAGGCGGTTATTCGCCGGTAAAAGCATAAACTCCCGGCCGACGGTATGTTCCGGTTTTTTTCCACCGGTTTTTCTCACCTCCCTGCCCGGTCACGCCCTGGTCACGGAGTATTGCCGCCGTACCCGGCGCAACGCACACCTGTACTTTGGACCATACAACCGTATATCTATTGATGAAGATTGAGAGATTATTCTTTCTCCTCTCTTGCCAGGGGCAGAAAAATACGGAAGGCCGAACCTTTCCTTTCTTCGCTCCGGACAGAAACCCGTCCACCGTAAAACTCGACAATCCGCTTGACAATGGCAAGCCCCAACCCGCTTCCGCCTTTTTCCCGGCTCCGGTCCTTATCAACCCGGTAAAAGCGATCCCAGATGAAAGGCAATTCCTTTTTTGGGATACCGCACCCTTCATCCTCCACACTTAAATAGGCATACCCATCTTCTCCTGGGGAGAAGTTGCTCACGTCTTCGTTTCCGGAAACCTTGCTTAAGCCCAAACGCATATAAACCCGCCCGGAAGGCGGCGAATAGCGCACCGCATTCTCCAGCAGGTTCAAAACCACCTGGGCCAAGTGGTTATAACCCGCCGCGACAATTATGGGGTGACCATCCTCCCGGCCTTGAACCTCCGGCGCAACCTCCAGAACCAAGTGGAGGTTTTTCCTGGCCGCCTCCTTCTCCGCCAGGACCAGCATATCCCGGGCCACCTCTTCCAGGTTGACCGGTTCGGTCTTTCTTTCTCCCCGGTCCAACGCAGCCAGGGCCAGGAGATCATTGACCATCCGTTTTAACCTGGCGGTCTCCTGATGGATAATATTCAAAAACCGTTCTTCACTTCCCGGTTCACCGGTCAGCCCGTCCATAATTGCTTCCAGGTACCCCTGGATCAGGGCAAGCGGGGTCTTCAATTCATGGGAGACATTGGCCACAAACTCCTTCTGCATCTCCTGGTATTTCCACTCCTCGGTGATGTCCTTAAGCACCGCCACACAACCGGAGCTTAAGCCCGCCGCTTCCCCGGTCCGGCACCCGCCGGGTGATGGCTTGCCGGGCCGGTCGTCGCCGGTTTTGACCTCCCTGGCCTTTTTTTCACCGGACCGGCTGTTACCAAAGGGGTGAATACCGGTTCGGTGAGGACTGACCCCGCTGATCCCGGTAGTGATTGGTTCCGCCCGCACCGAAAGAACACGGCCCGGCGCTCCCCGGCGGAGGGAACCCGCGGCAATAGTCAAGACTTTTTCCCTGGGTTGGCCTGTGGTCAAGGATTCATCGATAAGTTCCTGGAGTTCGTAATGGGGGAGGAATTCTTGAAAAGTAATCCCTTCCTGACGGGAAAAGGAAGAATACCCTTCCTTGCCCTTGAAGCCATTTTCCAGGAGTTCCGCTGCCCGCGGGTTGGCAAAAACCACTTTCCCCCCGCCGTCAATCCCGATTACCCCTTCGGACATGTTCGTGATAATCGTGGTGATACATTCCTTTTCCCGGGAAAGCTCGGATATTTTATTCTCAAGTTCCCCGGCGAGACGGTTGAAGCTCCCCGCCAGTTCTCCGACTTCATCCCTGGAACCCACCGGGATCCGGGTGGAGAAATCTCCCTCTGCCATGGCCAGGGCGGCCCGGCGCATTTTCCGTAACGGCCCCGTGATTCTGTTGGATAGTATATAACTGAGGAGTACCGCAGCAATAAGGGCAATACCGGCAGCGGTCCCGAAAAACCTCCGGTTACCGCGAATTGCCATCCTTACCGGGGCAAACGGGGATTGCAGTACCACTCCGCCGGTGATCTCCCCGCCCTGGCGGACCGGGGCGCAGGCAATCAGGTCCTCCGGGGGAAACCCTTTTCTCTCCACAATCTTGACTCCCGGTTCCCCTCCGGTCAAAAGCTCCCGCCCGGCCTGGAGGTTCCGGGAAGGCCGGAACTCCGGCGCCCTTTCCCTGCGGAATCGGACCCTCATGCGCGGCAGGCGAAGCCCTTTATCATCTAAAGTCAAGATCCAGGGCGGAGCCGTGGACCGCGCCAACAGGTCGCCTTCCTTATTCAGCAGCCAGACACGGGAACCCATCAGGCCGGCATAGGCATTGATCATTCTCTCCCTGACCGGACCCTCCTCATCCATGATGCCCTCTGCCTCCAAAATTCCGGCCAGCTGGACGGCTTGGGACAATAAATAATGGGCATAGAAATCCGTAAAAAACCTGTTGTAAAAGAGAGAAGTCAGGCCGGTCAAAATCAACAAAAAAAGCAGGATAACAATGAGGTAAGTAACAAGAAGTTTTGTAAAAAGGCTGGAGCGGATCACTTCTCACCTCCCGGTTGAAACTTGTAGCCAACCCCCCAGACAGTAGCGATCATCTGGTCTTTTCCTCCCGGCTTCAGTTTCTTGCGGAGACGTTTGACCAATGTATCTACTGTCCGCCCGTCGCCCAAATATGAGTACCCCCAGACCTGTTCCAGCAGTTGTTCCCTGGTAAAAACCCGCCCGGGGTTTTCCGCCAAAAACCATAGAAGATCAAATTCTTTCGGTGTAAGCGAGAGTTCGGTCCCGTGCAAGGTGACACGGCGCAAATCCCCTTCAATCCTCAAACCGTCAAAGCTCAAGCGGTTTTGGTTTGCCTTCTCCCGCTGCAGCTCGGTAAGGATTTCGATCCGGCGGAACATTGCCTTGATCCTCGCCACCAACTCCCTGGGGCTGAACGGTTTTGTGACATAATCGTCGGCGCCCAGTTCCAGTCCGAGGATTCTGTCGATTTCCTCGCCTTTGGCAGTCACCATAATAACCGGGACGTAACTGACCTGGCGGATTTTTTTGCATACCTCCCAACCGTCGGCCCCGGGAAGCATGATGTCAAGGATAACCAGATCCGGGTCTTCCCTGGCCGCCATCGCCAGCCCGGTTTCTCCATCGAAAGCCGCCAGTACCTCATAACCTTCTCGACTAAGGTATAACTTCAAAAGTTCTTGCATGGCCGGGTCGTCTTCGATTACCAGCACTTTTCGCATACGCCTGGCCCCTTTCTGCTTTCCCGCCCGCGCGTGACGAGCCGCCCGGTAATCGTTGCTTCCAGGCAAGAAGCATACGAATAGTACCGCGCGCGCGCGAATAATGGCAATCAATTTTAATTATAACAAAAAAAAGCTGCGCTTTTGTGGCTTTTTTATGGCAAATTATTGATAGAACAACATCAAAAGCATGATATGACTGCGACCGGTGTTTTCTTTAGGCACACCCGCGGTCATGATAAAAATTGTTTTTGCCCGGTACTGAATTACTTCCGCTCATTCCCTGTAATTTTTTCTTTCATATAGTGTAATAACCGTCAAGGAAAGGAGTGATTCTTTTGCCCGTTTTGTCTGTAAAAATCCTTGATAAGAACCGGAATATTCAGCAAATGCCCCAAACTGGAAAAACCTGCAAGTATCCTGTGCTTTCCAGCAGCTGTACCCGGGAGATTCAAGGCCCGTCGTTGATCAAGCGTTGGGTTGGTGTAATCAAGAAACTTGCCGGTGAAGAATAAACCAATGCTTAAAAAGACTGCCCCGTTAGGCAGTCTTTTTTTTGGCTGGGATTTACCCGGTTTTCAGGAACTGACGGCTATACTTTTATTGAACTTGGCCCCATAATATCCGGGAGGAGGTGAGAAAATGTCTTACCAGCAAAATCCAGATCAACAAAATTTTGCGGCCAGCACAGAAGTTGCCAAATCTCCCGGGAAAATCAGCCAAATTCTCGCCACCCAGGATCTGATCGGCCTGGAGATCGGGACCATCAGCGGTCAGCAGCAGCAGAGCAACCAACAACAGATCAGTCAACAACAGCAAAGCAACCAGCAACAACAAATAAGCGGCCAACAGAGCGAACTGGAACAGGCGCAAGGCCAAATGAGCCAGTTCTTGGCTAACCAGGCCCGTCAATAACTGTCGGCCGCCAGTGGAAAATAATCTGCCGCAAAAGAATGGGAGTAAAGGAAGAAAGCGACCTGCCGGGCGGGTCGCTTATTCCGGCCCCTGGTTAATAAAGCCCCAATGTTTCCAGGCAGTGAATTTTAGTATTTCTGAAGAAGCTCCAGCATAGACTCGTCCAACCGGTCGCCATGGAAAGGAGCATATTTAACATCCGCACGGTTACTGTTAATAATGCCGAAGGCGCCCTCGAAATTCCAAAGCGCCCAACCCAGGCCGGCCTCTGCAAACAGGTGCAGTAAATCTTCCATCCACCTCAGTGTGACATCATGAGGGGTTTTATTGTACACTCCCCATTCTCCCACCATGACACCAACTCCCTGCTTTTTCAGGTCAAGCCAGGGGCCGATTGTTTTTCTGAGCCACTCTTTATCCAGGTAGGCATTGTCACTCCCATGCGCGCGGGTTATCCGGTAGGAGCCATCCAAACCAATTTGAAATGCCGCGGGTTTTAAACCCCAGTCTGAAACAGTAGAGGTAATAACCATCTTCTCCCTGTCTTTGGGGGCAATCGTGACCCGGCTAAAGGAAAGCCAATCGCCATCGGTCACCATAACCTCAACTCTTCTTGTACCGGGTGGGATCGTCACCGTATAGTCCCGGTCAAAAATGTTTTGATAAATTCCCCATTCATCCCGGTAAACTGCTTTCTTCCATTCCCCCTTGCCCGGACCACTGCGTAACATCTTATTATAAATTCTGCGTCCATCAGCCTTGACCACTAACCGCGCGTAATTGGAAACAATCTGCACCCGTAGACTCAGCTCTGTTTCCACAGCAAAATCGCCTTCAAAAACCATGGGGCTTTGCAGTTCCGGTTTCATGCCGCCGTAAAGCTTGTCGGGGATAAGCGGCAGCGGCCACCGGGGTTCAGCCCACCCGGACGAACCAACCCACTCGGCCCGGTAGTGGGTCAATACAAAAGGCTCGTAATTATGAAAACTCTGGGCGGCCTTAACCCCGACAAGCTCCCAAACGGGAACGCGGGCATAATTCAGCCCGTCGACAACGACCAGCCGCTCCGGGTCAATCCGGTGAATCGCCTCAGTCGTTCTTTTCATAAGTTTGGCATAAACACCGGCCTCAACTCCGGAAGGTTCATTGAGCAGGTTAAAACTAAGGTTTTTGCCGGGAATCCCTTGATAACGGCGGGTAAAAACCTCCCAGTGTTCGATAAAGGCTTCCTGGGCTTTGGCATCCGTCCACAGATTTAGGGCTTCCCTGGGCGCATTTACGCAGTACCCGGGAGCCCGGTGAAAATTTAACTGTACATGTATGTTATATTTCTCTCCCCACGCCACAGCCTGATCGATCTCATTCAGCACCTTTTCATCAAAACGGCGCAGGTCGCCGCCAACGATCCATACCCGGTAATCCATGGGCAGGCGGACAAAGTTAAATCCCAGCCCGGCGATACGGGCGAAATCACCCTCCTGGAAAGGTTTGTTGCTCCAGTCTTTAGAAAATTTATTGAGCAGGTTAAACCCCCGCCAGCGGGGGAGCGCTTGATGGGAAGCCTCAGGAAGAGCGACCGTCGTGGAACCGGAGACTTGAACCTGCTCAAGAAAGGTAGAAACAAAACAGACCAGGACTAACAAGAGGAGGATACCTGCACGCCAAAGGAGTACATACCATGCACGTCCATTATACGCTGCGTTTTTCATACAAGCTTCTCCTTCCTGCCCATGGATTTATTCGAGTCAAAACCATTATCTCCAAATTCTATCTGTACAGGTTGACAGCGTACGTAGCAGTGGAAAAACGTATGCCCCATATTTAAAGGAAAGTTTTAAGGCCCAGGCGGAAAAAATCTAGCGCAAGATAGATAAGGAAAAGACCGCAGAAAATGATTATGCCCCGGTAAATTTTGGGGGTAAGCCACTTTTTCCCGGTGGACACCACGAAAGAAACAATGGCATACCACAGAAAATCCGCCAGGATATGGCCGGAGAAAAAAAGTAAAACCCCGGCTATGCCCAGTTTTTCCGCTTGCGCCAAAAACCCCAGGCCTAAAGTGGCCCACCAAAGGGTCCAATAGGGATTAGAAAGGGAGACCACCGCCCCGGCTACCACCGGCGGCAAACCGGATTTCCTACCGTGCGTATCCGTGGTTATCTCTTCTTTCCCGGCGCTTAATTCTGCTTGCCCCTCATAACGCAGCATTCCCCAAGCCATCCAGAAAAGGAAGGCGCCCCCGAAAACGCTAATAATCCCCTGGCTAAGCTCAGTCTTGAGCAGCCCTCCCAAACCCAAGACCAGTCCGGTAATGAGCAGCCCCTCCAGGATAGCATGTCCCAGTATCAGTTGGGGACCGGCCCAGAAACCCCTTTTATACGATTCTTTGATACTAACCGTCAGCAGCGGACCGGGCATCAGCGCACCGGAGAAAGCTACCCCCCAGGCAAGAAAGAAGATCCTCATTCCACTCAAAAAAATCACCTACCCTATTACTCCAGCCTACAATATAGCCGAGCTTCAGCCCGACCATAGGCTCGGCCTGTGGCCCGGCAGCAGGCCGAATCCTGCCAAACTACCCTGTGTCAAGCCGTCCGTACCCGCCACGGCCACCGGTCTTCTTTCCCGGATGGCAGCGCGCCGCTGTCCGGTGCGCCGTGGCCTACCTAATATAGAAATACCAAAGCCCCGAGGCCGCTATCATCACTACCACCTGAACCCAAAAACCCGCCGGCCAGGCCAGAGGGTTATGGGGCGTCAGCCGGTTGTGGCTCGGGAAAATTGGTGAAATCTCCTTCCCTGACAAATGACGGAGGACCCATTCCAAATCGGGTAAAGCACCTCCCAGCCCCCCCCAGATAAAAGCGGGCGGAAAAAGCTCCGGCTGCCACCGGGCAAGAAAAAGAATGCCCAAAGCCAAGAGAAGATCAAAAATTCCCCAAACAGTCTCCTTATAATCATGATGCGGAACAGCGTCCAGGATGGCGTGGGAAATTGCGCCTCCCAAAAAAGCGGCCACAGGATTGCTTAGCCTTCCGGCGGTCATCCCGCCCACAACAGTATGGGTCAAACAATACAACCTGTCCAGCCTCCTTAAAACATGCCCGCACAATCCACCTGCACGCAACTGATATCCCCGGTTTAACCGCATGGTTAATAACCCATACGGGTTGCTTTAATACTCTCTTCAGGCTTTTCTCCTCAGCATAAGCTTCCACAGGATTTCCAATTCTTCCATCCGGAAAATCTTGCTTAAAATAAGGTAAACAAGGATACCGGCGCCGATTATTCCGGTGGTTTGGAGAAAGACTAGCCAAAAACCGCTGACGTTAAGAAAGGCAAGGAGATTCCCCCACGGCTTCTGAAGAAAGCTAATTACTATGCCCATACCGGCCGCGGCCAACAGTGAGAAGACCAGGGTGTGCAGAAGCGAGCGCCCCCGGATGCTCCCGATTTTGCGTCGAAGAAGCAACAGAGAGGCAACCATATTAACGATCCCCATCAACGAAAAGGAAAGAGCCAAGCCGCCGTGTTTCAACCCAGTGTACTTCAAAAACAAAAAGTTTAAAGCAATCCCCAACCCCATGGTGGCGCCGGTTATCTTTACCGGAGTAACAGTATCTTTCAAGGCGTAAAACCCCCGCGGGAGAATCTGAATGGCTCCGTGGGCAAAAAGACCAAGGCTATAAAAGAGCAGGGCGTAGGCGGTCATCTCTGTGTCCCGGGCGGTAAATTTGTTATATTCAAAAAGCAGTTGAATGATGTTGTACCGGAGAATAACAAAACCCACGGCCGCAGGGACCGTGATGTAAAAGATCGCCCTGACCGCCAAGGCCAGATTGTCTTGGAAATCCTTCCACCTTTTCCGCGCGGCAAACCGGGCAAGGGTGGGAAAAAATACCGTGGAAATCGCCATGGCGAAAATTCCTAACGGGAGGAGGATCAACCTTTGGCCAAAACGGAGTGCTGTTATGCTTCCTTCCGCCAGTCCCGAAGCCATATTAATCGTAACCCAATTGTTTAGTTGGGTGGCGGAGAGGCCAATCAAAGCGGGTACCATCAAGACCAAAATCTTTCTGAACCCCGGATGCCGGGTATTCAGATAAGACGGGTCGTAACCGCCGCCGGTGATTTTGGCCAGATAAATGGCTTGGGTAAAGAAATTGGCCATAGCGCCTACAACCACGCCAACGGCCATCCCTTTAATCCCGAGACCCCGGCCAAGATAAAAAGCACCCAAAATAATACCGATATTATATATCACCGGGCCCAGGGCGGGAATGAAAAAATGCCGGTACGAATGGAGGATACCACCCATTAAACCTGCCAGAGCCGTAAAAAAGACCGCCGGAAACATCATCCGGATCAGTTGTACCAACAGCCGCAGTTGCTCATCGCGGAAATCATAGGCGACCAGGGGCGCAAGTTGGCGGGCGAAGATCATCCCCAATAGGGTAAAGACGGATAAAAAAATAACGGTTATGTTCAAAAAAGTGCTGGTCATCCGCCATCCTTCCTCTTCTTCGCCTCTTGCCAGATAACCGGAGAACAAGGGGATAAAGGCGGCAGAGAGTGCGCCCCCCACCAGCAGATAGTACATGAAATCGGGGATAACAAAGGCGGCAAAAAAAGCGTCGGTTTCCGCCCGGTCAAAAAACCGGCCGACAATCATCTCCCTGACCAGTCCCAAGAGACGGCTGATAAAGATCATCCCCGAGACCATACCTGCAGTTTTTGCCAGCCCTCCGGGGGTTTGGTTTTCTACCTCGTGCATCGAGATGTTCCTTTCTCTATGAGATCTATATAAAAAGTATAAATTAAGGTTATTCACCACGGGGCGGAGAAATCCTTCCCCAACGGATTACTCCGGCGTGTACATGGCAACCGCCGCCGGAAAGATACGGCGGTCATGTATTTTATAGGTGCAAAAAGCCTACTTGGAGGATGGGTGACGAAACCGCAGTAAGGGCAGTCCCTGATCCAACAGGTTTTTCGCGGTACGGGAAGAAATCTCCCATAAACCGGAGGCCTTTGCACCGGTTGCCGTTGTCGCCGTCACCGCCTTTGGCCCATGAAAATATTTCCATCCCAAAAAAGCAAAGAAAAAAACCAGGATAAGCAGAAGATTCAGGCCAAAAAAATTCCATGCCACCGCCGGGGGAATTCCCGGCGCCCGGTTTTTCTCTTTCATGCCACGGCCTCCAATCTCTATAAAATTATTAACTGCAGGCCGGATTTATGAGCAAGTTCCCCACTTCAATCATCTGGCTTTAGTTTTGACCCCGGTCTTCTGACCCGGTCTCTGGCTTAGTCCATAGACCAAGGTCATCTAACTCAGGTCTGTAGTCCAGGCCTCCGCCTCCGGTCTGAAGTCAGCCCGTAGACCTCAGATCAGATCTTCGATCGCCGATTTCATGCCGGTAGACCTCGGATCGGCAGATCTCATGCCCTAGACTTTTCCATCTCCCCGGCCTCGAATCGGGGAGATGACTAGTCCAAATAACGGAAGACTTCTTCCGGAGTCACCCCTGGGTGGAGGGCGATATTGATCGCCCCGGCCACCACCCGGGAGAGATCCTGGATTAAGACGTCAATTTCCTTTGGAGTGACGATCAATTGCCGGAAGAAGGGGCTTAATTTTCCCTGGATATTCAGGAAGTCTCTCTCCATGCCCATACCGGTTCCGGTCAACTCCAAAGCGTCATGGATTATGGTACGGGCATCAACCACTGTGGGGACTCCCATGGCGATCACAGGTACTCCCAGCGTGGCGGCGGTAATCCCCAACCGTTGGTTGCCAATTCCCGACCCGGGGTTAATACCGGTATTCGCCAGTTGGACCACAGCCCCCAGCCTGTCGACATTGCGTGAAGCCAGAGCGTCGATAACCAGGAGAAAACCCGGGCGGATCTTTTGGACGATTCCGGCCACGATTTCGCCGGTCTCCAGGCCGGTAATACCCAACACCCCCGGGGAAATGGCGCATACCGGCCGTAGGCCGCCGCGTTTTTCCGGCGGGGAGATCGACCAAAGGTGCCTGGTGACCAAGACCAGCTCCACCACTTTCGGGCCCAAAGCGTCCGGGGTGGCATTCCAGTTTCCCAATCCCACCACTAACACGGAATCGGCCTCGGCAATCTGCATCTTCCGCAGATAGTTCTGGATTTCCTCCGCGAGGATCTTGCCGACCTCTTCGAGTTCATCCTTATCCCGTCCGCGCAGGGCGGGTGCTTCCACTGTCACATAATAGCCGGGCTGTTTTCCCAAAGCCCGGCCGGCTTCTTCCGTTTGTATAGTAACCCTGCTGATTCGCGCGGGTCCCTTCTCCTCATCTTCACTGGTTACCCCCGGGATCATCCCTCCTCTTCTTTGTGTCGCCAGCTCATGGGCTTCCATGGCCAGGTCGGTTCTGATCTCTCCCCAGTCTGCTTCCATCCTCTAAACTCCGCCCTTTCCTGCTGTTCTCTTTAGGCTGCCTGGATCTCCGAAATCAACAGGCACCTGACTGATCACCTCAGTTCGGTAGGGACGAAAGCGTCAACAATACCGATAACCAACGCCGCCAGCAGTGCTCCCAGGACCGAAACCTCCAACGCCGGCACAATAAACTGGGCCAGGTAGATTACGGCCGCGGCTGTGAGAAAGCCCACCACACCCCGGGACTGGGGTGAGACATTTTTCCCGAAAAGGCTTTCCACAACATACCCGAGGACGGCAATGACCACCGCAGATAAAAGCGCACCAAGAAAACCGCCGACCTTAAACCCGGGGACCAAGAAGCTGACAAAGAGCAAAACCAAAGCGGAAACCACAAACCTTATTATAGCTCCCAGCATTGGCCCGACCTCCTTTTCTTTGCAGATTACAGATTTATGGTCCCCCGGAGAAAAGAATTTATGCCGCAAAAAAGAAAAGTTCTCAACTGATGCTTGCATTAACCGGCCAAAAAGAGTAAACTAGATATGGATCACGCGCAAGGCGGAACAATGATTATATAATCATAATGCACCTATCCCCACAAGGAGGTGAAGCAATGCCCAATATTAAATCTGCAGAAAAGCGCATGAAAACCTCGGCCTTCCAACGCCTGCGGAACAGGAGCCGCCGTTCGGCCCTGAGAACAGCAGTGAAAAAGTTTGAAAAATCCTTGGACACCGGGGTAGAGAAAGCCGAAGAACTATTGGCCGCCACCATGAAAGAACTGGACCAGGCCGCGGCTGCAGGGGTCATCCATAAAAACACCGCCGCCCGGAAGAAGAGCAGGTTGATGCGGAAGATAAACGCCCTCAATCAGGCGGAGGCGGGAGAATGAAATAAGGAGGTTGGCGCATGCGCGCTTTACCTCCTTATTTTTTACCTGATCTTCCTCATTTTTTACCCGGCTTTTTTATTTTTACCTGGTTTTTATTTTTACTTTCCCCATTTTTACCTGGTCTTTCTCCTGTTTCTACCGGGTGTACCCGTAAAAACCAGGTTAGGTTCTAAGGAGACGGGTTAACCCGTAAAAACCAGGTTAGGTTCTAAGGAGATGGGTTAACCCGTAAAAACCAGGTTAGGCTCTAAAGAGACGGGTTAGATCATAGAGAAGCATCTCCAGTTCCAGCCGTGGCCAGCTCTGCCCGGTCTTGATCCGGAGATCCGCCCGGACCAAACGGTGGTGGGCAGCCCGCAGGCGGGCGAAGGAGAGGTTTTGCACCTGAGCAACGAGTTTTTCCGCTGTGTAAAGATGACAGTGCAACTCCTTGGCCAGTTCCCCGCTGCCAAGGGGTGAGCCTTTCTTCTGCTGTAAGATGATGGTTAACAGGAGGAGACGGATCTGCCGGCTCAACATATAAAAGAGTTTCATCTCGGCCTCGCCCCCGGCCAGCAACCGGTCGAGGAGACGCAAGGCTTCCCCTGTTTTTCCCTCAGTCAACCGGTCCAACATGGCAAAGAGATTAGTCTCTGTTGCCTCCCCCAACAAAACCAGCCACTCGTCCCTGGTCAGTTCGGATTTGTCTTCCCCCGCGTAAAGGACGGCCTTCTCCAGTTCATTCATGAGCGCCGTCAGAGAGGTCCCGCGGTACTCCACCAACAACCCGGCAATCTCGGAAGGGATCCGGAGCCCCAGCCGGCCCGCCTCTTCCATAACCCACCTTCTGACTGCATAGCCCTTTAAGGGCTGGGCTTCGACCACTGCTGCTTTTTTCGTCAATTCTTTAAATATTTTCCGCCGCCGGTCTGGTTTTTCTGCGGTCACAACCAGAAAAACACCGGCCACTGGAGAAGCCAGGGCTGTAAGAAAGAGAGCGTCGCAGGCGGTGTCCAGTTCCTCGATCCTCCTGAGGATCACCAGGCGGGCGGAGCCAAAAAACGGGGGCGTCCGCAGGAGATTCGCGAGGCTCTCTACGGAGACTTCTCCGGCATTCAGATCTTCCTGATCAAAACCGGCCTCCGCACCGGGAAACAACCGCTTGCGCAGCGCATAAAGGCAGGTTTTTATCCAATAGTCTTCTTCCCCGTAGAAAAAACTGGTCGACGGCGGGTCTCCCTTTTGCAGCCTCTTTATATACTCTGCTCCCGTCAATTCTCTGCTCTCCCTTTCAACTCGACCCGTCCACTCCTGATACAAAACTCAAGCCGCCCGTTGGTGTCGGTGCGCCGGATCGCAGCCCCTGCCCGTTGCAGGTTTTCCAGAACAACAGGGGACGGGTGACCAAAACGGTTGTTTTTCCCGACTGAGATTACAGCCAAATCCGGACGGGCCGCCGCCACCAGTTCCCAACTGGTGGAAGTGGCGCCGCCATGGTGGGCAACTTTGAGAATATTCGCCCGTAAAAAATTACCATAGTCGGCCAGTAATTCTTCTTCCGCCTCTTTCTCAATATCGCCGGTGAGCAAAATCCGGGTACCTTTATAATCCAAGAGAAGAACCAGGGAATTGTTATTCACGTCCGAGCGGGTACCGCTCAGGTGGGAAGCAGGCGGGTGCAGGACGATCCCCCGCATTTTCCCCAAGCGGAAGGAGCTTCCCTGGACGGCGAGGGAATAAGGCAACCCCCGTTCGGCAATAATTTCCAAAAACCGGCTATACCCCTTGGTGGTGTGGGGATAACCGCTGTCTAAAATATGAGTTACCCGCACCCGATCTTCCTCCAGCATTCTTACCAGCCCGCCTAGGTGATCATCATGGGGATGGGTCAAAACCAACAGATCCAACCGGTCAATCCCATGTTCCCGCAGGTATGGGCGGACATCCCGGTCATAACCCGCGGCGGTTCCCCCGTCTACCATCATGTAATATCCCCCGGGAATGGCGAAGAGAATGGCGTCACCCTGGCCAACGTCAAAAAAAACCATCTCAAAGGAGGGGTCGAATTGCTGCGCCAAAGCCCAACCCAGACCCGCCAGGACCAGTGAGAGGAGGATAAGGAGAAGGTAAAAGAGGGGGATCCGCCGCCGCCGGTTTATGGGGTTCTTAATCAGACCCCAGGTAAAAACCGCTGTCAGGGTATATAAGCTGCCAACGGCCGGCCACGGTAATGAAACCCGTATATAACCACCAAACTCGGCAAAAAACCCCAATATCCGGTTAAAAAAGCCCAAAAGCACCTCATTACCGGCGTTCAAAACCCGGGCGGCCGGGAAAAAGACCAAACCACTCATGGCTGCCAGCAACCCCAGTTGGATACAGGCAGAACCCAGCGGAACAAGAACCAGGTTGGCGAAAGGAGCCAGCAACGTTACACCCCCAAAAAATCTGGCGCATAAAGGGGCTGTTCCGGCCTGAGCTGCCAAAGAAACCAGAAAAGCCCGGCGCATATGCGCGTAGCCCCACCTCTTATATTTCCCCTTCGCGCGCGCGCGTGCGATTTGATCCGCAAAAGCCTCTTCCCAGGCGGGTAAGAGAAAAAGCAGTCCGCCGCAGGCGGTAAAGGAAAGCCAAAACCCCAGGGAGAAAAGGTCCAAAGGACGCAAGAGCAGGATGACACAGGCGGCTAAAGCCAGAAGATTTTCCCTTCGTACCGGCCGTTGCCACCGGCGCCCAAAAATCCCGGCCAGGGACATCACCCCGGCCCGCAACGCCGGTGCTCCGGCGCCGGCCAACAACAAAAAGAATAGCACTACCGGTAGGGAGAGCATAGCCAGCCAGCGTTCGGAAAGACCCAGGAGTCTGCCGAGGCCCCAAAAAAGGCCGAGCCAAAACATAAGGTGAAGCCCGCTGACGGATAAGAGGTGGGCGACCCCGGCCCGGCGAAAATTCCCGGCCGTCGTTTCCGGCAACCCTTCCCGCACCCCCAATAACATACCATGGAGCAAAGCCGCGGTTTCCGGTGAAAGGGTCCGTTCCCCAACCGCCAGCAGACGCCGGCGTGCGGCCACAATCGCCATCCCTGTCCGGCCCGGCCCTCTTCTGTCCCGGGGTAGCGGAGTAATGGCTGAATCCGGCGCCCCACGGAGGTCCGTCTCTGCCCCGTAGTCAAGAAGATACCCGCCGGTCCCAACCATCAGCCCGCCGCTGATTTTCTCCCTGGTCCACCGGTTAACGCGTGCGCGCATGCGCACGCCGGCCGGTGAGGGCCTTTCCCCGAAGACCCGCCCCCGGAGTAAGAGGGGTTCCCCCAACGCACTGGCCTGCGGGGCCGGTTCCCCACCGGCCAAAAAAACCTCCCAGCGTAAGCCTACGGGGGCTTCTTCCCCGCCGACCATCTCAACATCCAGGGGAAACCGGTGCCCCTCCCGCCACGGTAGCGGCAGATCCGCCATTCTCCCAAAAATGGTAACGGTTTTTCCGGTAAAAGCCTGGGTGTACTCGAAAAAACGGTTGTTCTCCCGGCGTTCTCCGGCTCCCCGGGCCAGCCCGGAAAGGAAAAAGGAGAGGAGCAAAAACCAGTAAAACCGTTTCCCAGCGGGAATAAAGAAAAATAAAACGGCGCCCAGCCCTAAAAATACGAGGAAAAGCCGGAAACCGGCGAGTTGCCCAGCGTACCACCCGACAAGGATCCCCGCACCCAGGACAAAAGCAACTGGTACCAGTGGACTCTGGAGCGCGCGCGTGCTCACAACCCGCCGAACTCCAGATATTTTTCGATTTTCTCCAGGGTCTTCGCGCCGATCCCCGAAACATTCAGTAAATCTTCAGGTCCGGTAAACGGGGCTACGGTTTCCCGGTATTCGATGATCCGTGCCGCCAGTACCGGCCCGATCCCCGGGATTGTCTGCAATTCACTGCTGGAAGCGGTATTGGGATCGATCAACCTACCCGGACGCAAGGCCGTACTTTCTCCCGCAGTCCGTGGCTGTTCTTGCGCGGCGGGTGCTGTAGCCGCCGGCGTTACCGGCGCAGACGCGCCGCCGGTTTTGGCCGGAAGCGCCACTTCACCGGAAGCGAGGGACCCTTCCGGGACGCGGATTCTTTCGCCGTCCCTAAGTAAGGCAGCCAGATTCAAAAGATCGACCCGCGCCCCGGGCAAGGCGCCGCCGGCTGCTTCCAAAGCCTGATAAACCCTGGAACCCACCGGCAGGTGGTAAATTCCGGGCGCAACAACCGCGCCACTCACATGAACAATCACTTCAGCCCGGAGATCTCCCTCCGGCCACGGTTCTGTCACTGGGGTGACCGTAAAGATCTCCACCGGGCCGCGTTGTAAGTGCTGATAAATTAAAGAACCTGTGCCAAGCAGGATCCCGGCCATGAGCAAGACCAGTACCTGCTTCTGCCGTTTGGACAGGTCTTCCATAGCCAACCCCCCACGCGCGCACGCGCGCAAATTCCTAAGGAAGCAGGGTGTTGCAGAACTATGATTTACCCCGGCCAATGGAAGCAGCCAGGGTAAGCATTTCCCGGGCATGTTCCCTGGTGGTGGCGGTGACTTCCGCGCCACCGAGCATTCTGGCTAATTCATCGATGCGGGCTTCCCGGTCCAGGGTTCGGACTTCCACCCGGGTTCTTCCCACTGCTGTTTTCTTTTCAATGTAGAAGTGACGCCGGGCCATACTGGCGATCTGTGGCAGGTGCGTGACACAGATCACCTGGTGGGTTTGGGAGAGAAAGAGTAACTTTTCCGCCACCGCCTGGGCCGTCCTCCCGCCGATGCCGGCATCGATTTCGTCAAAAACCATCGAGGGGATATTATCCTTCTCCGCCAGCACCACCTTGAGAACGAGCATCAACCGGGAGAGCTCCCCGCCGGAAACAATCTTGGCCAGCGGCCGCAATCCTTCACCAGGGTTTGGCGCCACCAGAAACTCGACCCGGTCAAGGCCATGCCTGGTCACAGCCAGTTTTTCCCCGGCCACCGGCAGGCCGTTCTCCTCATCTTCCTCCCGACGGAAATCTACTTTAAAAACGGTCTTACCCATATTGACCTCTACCAATTGGGTCAGGATGGTCTTTTCCAGTTCGGAGGCGGCCTCCTTCCGGAAGGCCGAGAGTTCCAGGGCGACTGTGGCCAGTTCTTCTTCAATCTCTACCAGTTCCCGGTTTAAAGTGGCCAGTCGCTCTTCTTCGCCCTCGACCATTGCCAGTTCTTTACGGATCTTCTCCGCGTACTCCAGGATCTCGGCGATACTCTTCCCGTACTTGCGCTTTAATTTATAGATCTCATCCAGCCGCTCTTCGACCAGGGCTAATCTTTCCGGGTCAAATTCAATCTTCTCCCGGTAGAGGCGGAGTTCCCTGGAGGCCTCCTCGACCTGGGCCGCGGCCTCACCCAGCATCTCCGCCAACGGTTGCAGCCGCGCATCAATGGCCACCGTCTTCTCCAGTAGTTGCCAGCTCTCCGAAAGCCGGTCCAGAGCGGCGCCGGGTTCATCACCCCCATAGAGGAGGCTATAGGCGGCGGAGGCGGCGGAAAAAAGCTCTTCAGCACTGTTCAAAAGCTCTTTTTCCTTCATCAGTTCTTCTTCTTCCCCCGGGCGAAGCCGGGCCGCTTCGATCTCTTGCAACTGGAAGGTGAGAAACTCAATCTTCCGGGCCTTCTCTTCTTCGCCCAATGTCACCTGGGAAAGAGCCTCCCGGACCGCCTCTCTTCGCTCATAAAGGGCGGCCACCTTCTCCGCCCTGTCTTTAAGGGCTTGTCCGCTAAAATCATCCAGTAATTCCCGTTGGCGTCCGGGGGAGAGCAGTGACTGGTGAACATGCTGACCATGGATATCCATTAAAGCACTGCCGACCTGGCTCAGGGCAAAAACCGGAACAGTCCGGCCGTTAATCCGGCAGCGGCCACGGCCGCCGGGCCGCGCTTCCCTCTCCATCACCAGTAGGCCGTCTTCGCCCAGGGGGATCCCCCATTCCTCCAAAGCCCGGGCCAGATCGGGGCGCCCCCGGTCCTCTTCCAATTCAAAGACGGCTTCCACTTCCACTGTTTCTGCCCCTTTTCTGAGGGCTTCGGCGGAAAAGCGTTCTCCCAGGATCAAGTTGACAGCATCAATAATAATGGATTTTCCGGCGCCGGTCTCCCCGGTAAGGATATTCAAGCCTTGGTCAAATTCGAGTTGGAGGCGGTCGATGAGGGCGAGATTCGCCACGGTAAGCTCGCGGAGCATTCTTCTACCTCCTTAATTTGTGCAACCGGTTTAAAACGCCCTCCACCTGGTCTTTGTTTCTCACGATCACCAAAATCGAATCATCGCCGGCAATGGTGCCAACGATCTCCTTCCAATCCAATTCGTCAAGGATTGCCGCCACTCCCTGCGCAGTGCCGCTGGTGGTTTTAATGACGATCAAATTCTCCGTGAAATCAACGGCAACCACTGTATCGCTGAACATGCGCTCAGCCCGTTTTAGGATCTCGGGTAAGGCCTTCTCTCCGGAAAGGGCATAGCGATAAGACCCTTCCGGGGTGGGGATTTTGATCAACCCCAACTCTTTGATATCCCGGGAGAGAGTGGCCTGCGTGACTTCCACACCCCACTTCTTGAGAAGGTCGCTCAACTCCTCCTGGGTACGGACGGTTTGTTCTTTAATTACCGCCAGGATTAAAGCGTGCCGCCGGGCTTTCATCTGTTCCACTCTCCCTTTTATATATCTCGAAAACGCTCCTTCAGGAGATCATAAAAACTGCGTTCCTGAAACCTGACCAACCGGGTGGGCTGGGGGGCGGTGTAACAACCGATTACATCCCCTTCCTGCAGGCGGATTCCTTCCTGCCCGTCTGCGGTCATCATCGCCCCCCCCGGGAGGGAAGTAAAACTGATCTCGATTTTCGCATCACGTCCAACCACCAGAGGACGGGCAAAAATCGAATGGGCGCAAATCGGGGTAAGCATCAGGACATTGAGCCGGGGTTCGAGGACCGGTCCGCCGGCGGATAGGGAATAGGCGGTGGAACCGGTGGGTGTGGTGACGATCAGTCCATCGGCGGCAAACCCGGCTGTTAAGTGCCCGTCAATCCGGATCTCCATCCTCAACATACGGGGAGAAGTGCCTTTCGCGATGACGATATCATTCAGCCCGACCAGCGTTTCACCGGCTTTTCCGTCCCTCTGTATCTTGGCTTCAACCATAATCCGGTCTTCCAAATAGAACTCCCCGGCCTGCAAGCGGCGGACCGCCTCCCCAATATCGTGATCGTCAATTTCCGTTAAAAAGCCCATATGCCCCAAGTTAACGCCGAAGACCGGCGTCTGTTTCCGCCGGAGTAACCGTGCGGCTTGCAGGAGGGTCCCGTCACCGCCAAGGGCGATACCCACTTCAATCCGGTCCAGCATCTCCTGGAGAGGAAAACCCAGATCCTTTCGTCCCAGTTCCGCTGAGTTCTCCGCCTCCAACAGCACGTCATACCCGGCGTTTTCCAGAATCGCGATCAGCTCCAGGGTAACGTCGGCCACCCGTGCCCGTTTAATATAGGGAAAAAGACCAATAATTTTCATCGTCGACTCCTTGTTTTTTCTCGCCTGCCTACGTTCTTTATATTTTGCCATAATTTTGAAAAGTCCTCCCGAAAACCCTCCCCCGGCATAAAACTTTACTCCATATAATCCTCAATCTCTGTAATAGGAGTCTCCACCCGTTCTTTATCAGGAAACTCCAAGATCACCGTTTCCTCTTCGGGGTTCTCCTCCACGATCACGCCCTGTCGCCCTTGGTACGTAACGGTAACGCCCACGGAAGATTCCTTCCCCCCCGCGGTTTTGTACTGGTCACACTCGAATTTCAAACAGCACATAAGACGGCCGCAGATCCCCGAAATCTTGGTGGGGTTCAAAGAAAGGTTCTGTTCCTTCGCCATTTTAATGGAGACAGGCTCAAAATCACCCAGAAAAGTACTGCAGCAGAGGGGCCGGCCACATGGTCCCAACCCTCCCAGCATTTTTGCCTCATCCCGCACCCCGATTTGGCGCAGCTCAATCCGGACCCGGAAAACCGCTGCCAGATCCCGGACCAGTTCCCTGAAGTCCACCCGGCCGTCGGCTGTAAAATAGAAAATGATTTTATTCCGGTCAAAGGTGTATTCGACATCAATCAATTTCATAGCCAATTTATGCTGGCTTATCTTCTCCAGCCCGATTTCAAATGCTTTCTTCTCTTTTTCTTTATTTTCTAACAGCTTTTCCCGGTCTTTCTCTGTGGCGACCCGGAGCACTTTTTTTAATGGTTGTGTAATCTCTTCTTCCGGAATTTCTTTAGGCCCCACCATCACATGACCGTACTCCAATCCCCGTACTGTCTCCACAATGACCTCCGTCCCGGGTTTCAATTTCAGTTCTCCAGGTTCAAAATAGTAAATCTTCCCTGCTTTTTTAAACCTGACACCAACTACGGTGAAGGTTTTACGTTCTTGTCCCGTCTCGTTCATCAAATATTCGTCCTTTCCATACCGCCGGTTTCATAGAATGACAAATACAGGTCTTCTAGCAATAACCGGAGGTTAACATTGGCCGCCAGGTTTTCCCTAGCCCTGCCCACTGCCTGTAAAAAATGGAAATACCTGCGCTCCCCGGAGTCGCACGCACGTACGCGTTCCCGTAAACGCCGGTGGAAAAAAACAGCCAGCGACAATAAATACTCATCGACAACCGCCCGTTCCTGTTTTTCCTTGGCTTCCGCCAAGCGCAACAAGGAATACAGGTCACCGGCGGCCAGCAGTTCCTCTTCAGGCAGGACCGTCTCCGCCTGCGGATCTGTCCCCGTGGCCATCGTTTCCGGGTCCCGTCGCACGTGGGCGCGGGCGATATAAACCCTTTGCATCCGCGAGAGAACCGTCGGCAAAACCATCTCCTCATTCTCCGCCAAAGCCAAAAAATATACGGAGGGAGGCGGCTCCTCCAAGGTCTTCAAAAAGGCATTTGCCGCCACCTCGGTCATCCGCTCAAAGGCGGTGAAGAAAAAAACCTTGTTTTCCGCGAGATAAGGGTGGTAAACCGCAATCCTGCAGATCTCCCGGATCTGTTCCAGCTTAATCTTATCCGGTTCAGGAGCAATGAGATGAAAATCGGGGTGGTTGCCCCGCAAAAACAAACGGCAAGAACGACAGGTTAAGCATGGCTTCCCTTTTTTCTCTGTACAGAGCAAGAGCTGGGCCAGACGGCGGACGGTTTCTTCCTTCTTTGCCGGGGAGGACCCCAAAAAAAGATAGGCATGGCTTGCCTTTCCTTCGGCAAAAACCCTCTCCAAAGCAGCTGTCCCGCTGTTATCTGCCGTTTTTTCCCCCATTACCTCTCCCTCCGGTTATTACCCTGTTAATAGTATAAATCCAGGAGCAGGCCTCTAATCTCATCCAAAGCAGCCATCAGCTTCATCGTATCCGTCTGCTTTTTCAAGACCATCGCCGCCAGCCCTTCCAAAGAATAATTCACCTTTTCAATCAAGTAGAACATCTTCCGCTTACCCCGTCCATCCCAGCGGTGTGACCCCTTAACCTGGTAACTCCCGGCCACCACCTTTTTCATGAACTCCCGGACCGCTTCCCGGTAATGGCGGAGATTGGCAAGGGTCCGCTCCTGTAGCAGGTTTTGGGCTGCTTCATCCACCACGGCGATAAAATCTTCCAAGCTTCCTTCCGCGTTCTTCGTTTCATATTCCTGGAGGGTAGCAAAGAAAACCGAATGTTTCAGGTTTACTTTTGCTCCGGCCTTCTTCTTCTTTGCCGGGGAGTCCTTTCTCCCCACCCGCTTGATCTCCATCGCTGGCGCCTCCTTGTCACAAAAGGCTGGGCTCAGATCTTCTCAAAAGACTCGACCTGCACCACGAAGATGGTGGCGCCCCCCACTTCCACCTCCACCGGACTGGGAATATAGCTGCTCACTGTCTGCTCAACCGTTGCCATCGGACTCACCAGTTGTTTCCTGGTGTGGCAAATTTCTTTGATGATCACCGTTACTTCGCTGAGTTCGTCATCCTTTGTCCCTATGAGTAAAGTGGTATTCCCCTGACGCAGGAAACCCCCGGTACTGGCCAGTTTGGTGGCGCCGTACCCTTTTTCCATCAAAGCACTGAGCAGCTTATTCGCATCCTGGTCTTGAACCACGGCAATGATCAATTTCACCCGTTACCGCCTCCTCTCCCAATTTCTCGAAGCATGCGGCCAATAAAAGCTCTTGAATCTCCTGGACTGATTTCCCCTGGCACGGGAGGACTTTTATCCGTTCCGGCGCCGCTTCCGCCAGTTTCAGATAGCCTTGTTGCACCTTTTCCAGAAAAGTACAGCCCCTGGCTTCAATCCGGTCCCCGCTTCCCTCCGGGGCCCGCTGCCGGATCCTCCTCCACACTTCTTCTGCTTCCAAATGGAAAAGGAAGGTGAGGTTGGGCGCCAGCCCGCCGGTGGCAATCCGGTTAACCTCCGTGATCATTTCCAGGTCGAGCTCTAGCCCGTACCCCTGGTAAGCCAAGGTGGAATCGGAAAACCGCTCGCAGATAACGACTGTCCCTGCAGCCAGCGCCGGGCTGATGATCTTTGCCACATGCTGGGCACGGGCAGCCCCGTATAACAAAAGCTCGGCCAGGGGGAGGGGCTTCTCCTCTCCCAACTCCAAAAGCATCGTCCGGATCCTCTCGGCCAGGAGGGTTCCCCCCGGCTCCCTGGTCAAAAGGACCGGAAACCCCCGCTTCTTCAAGTTTTCAGCCAAAAGTTTCGCTTGTGTGGTCTTTCCGGTCCCGTCAATACCTTCCAAGGTAATAAAAAAGCCTTTTTTGCCCTGGTGCAAACAATCACTACCTCGTTATATTCTATTCCACTCTCTTCCGCGTCTTTCAGAAATTCGACAATCCTTTTACTATTTCCTCTTTTCAGAAGCTGCGGAAGGAGCCTTTTACATCTCTTAACTCTTTCCTGCGCGCGCGCCACCTGCCACTACCGGGGTCAGATCCCCTTGCACCCCGCGCAGGCAGCCGCCGGCCGCCTGGAAAGCCAATGCCCACTCCACCATGGCCCCGGTTATTCTTTCCCCTGGGATCCAGAGGGGAATCCCCGGCGGGTAGGCCGCCACCCAACCGGCGGCCACCCTCCCCGCAGCCGCCCGTAAAGGTACCCGGGTGGAAACGGCAGCAACAGCCTCCCTGGGAGGTAAGAACAATTCCCCGCCGGAAAAGGGCGGTGGTGTTGTTTTTTCATCCAGCCCCGGGCCGCGGCTCTCCGCCAAGGCCCGGCAGGCTTTGAGGAGACCCCTTATTTCTCCGGGTTTTTGCGCCGGGGAAATAATTAAATAAACATTGCGGGAGTCGGCATATTCCACCTGAACCCGGTATTTCTCCCGCAGGACCTTTTCCGCGGCATAACCCGGCCACCCCGCCGGCGCCAGGGAAAATACCACCTTGAGCGGGTCCAAGCCATACCCCGGGGGTAGTTCTTCTCCGGTCAGCACTTTGACCCCCGGCAGATTCGACAATTCTTTTCTAATTTTTTCGCCGTAGACCGCGGCACGGGCAAACAGTTCCCGCCCGTTTAGATAAAGGTGGCGACGGGTGGAATCCAGTGAAGCCAGGAGAATATAGGAGGGGCTGGTGGAACTAATCAAGGAAAGGGCCTGCTCAACCCGGTCGGCGGGAATTTTCTCCGAACCCAGGTGTAGCAGGCCGGTTTGTGTCAACGAACCCATAAGCTTATGCGTACCCCAAACCCAAAGATCCGCACCGGCGGCGGAGGCCTCAACTTCCCGGTCCAGGTAACACAGGTGTCCTCCGTGGGCCTCATCCACCAGCAGGGGAATACCGGCGGATTCAGCGGCGGCCGCCACCCCGGCCAAAGGTCCACAGATCCCCTGATAACCCGGGTTGGTGACCAAGAGGGCAACCGCATCCGGGTGGCGCCGGAGTGCTTCTTCCACGACTGTGCGGGGCGGTAACGCGGGGTGGCCGTCAATCCACCGTGGAGGGATAAAAACCGGTAATAATCCGGAAAGAATCAAGCCGTTGATAACAGAAAGATGACAATTCCGGGCGATCAAAATCTTTGCGCCCGGGCAGCCTACGGACAAGAGGGCGGCAAGAATTCCACTGCTGGCGCCGTTAACCAAGAAATAGCTGCGGCGGGCGCCGAAGGCCCGGGCGGCCAATTCTTCCGCGGCCCGCCAAAAGAAATCCAAGTCCCGGCCGGAGACCACCTCGCTTATTTCGGTCAAATCCAGCGAAAAAAGGTCTTTCCCCCTCCTGCGCCAGACCCCCTCAGCAAAGCCTCCCCCCCTGTGTCCGGGCATGTGAAAAGGAAGCATGCGCCTTTTCGCGTATGCCAAAAGGGCATCCAGTAACGGTGCGTCTTTTTGGCTAAACAGATCTGCGTACGGTACACATGCTGTGAACGGTGGCTGGTTCTGCATAAAAAGAAATTTCGACAGTTCTTTTTCTCTTCCTTTTTTATAGGAAATATTCAGTTGGTCAAGGCATGGTGAATTCCAATGGGAGCACCGGGAGGGGCTCCCCATTATGCCGGGTACGGAATTTAACTTCTTCAAGTAACGGGTCGGTCTCTTTTTCAACCCCGAATAACCGGGTCATGATCGCGCCCGCAGTTGAAGTAAACCCGCCCATCGCCGGAAATTCAACTATTCTCACCTTTTCTCCAGGAGGAAGGCCTGCTTTTTCCCTGGCCATCCGTATGGCATCGGCAAGACCGCCAATTTCATCGACGAGCCCAATCGCAACGCCATCAAGACCCGACCATATCCGGCCCTGGGCATAGGCTTCCATTTCTTCGCAGTCCATCCCTCTTCCTTCCGCTGCTTTCGCCAGAAAATCTTCGTATATAGCCATGCCTTGGGCTTTCATTATTTCAAATTCCTCTTCCGTCAGATTCCTGTCCGCCAGGCGGATATTTACCAAGGGCAACAAGATGCCAAAGCCTAAATCGGCAAAGTTCCCCCGTTTGACCAGGTCTGTACTTAATCCGATCTTTTCTTTGAAACCCTTATCATAGAACCACCCGTTGATAACCCCAATCGAACCGGTAATGGTGTTCGGGGCGGCAAGAATGGTATCCCCATACATAGAGATCCAGTACCCGCCGGAAGCGGCGACCGTCCCCTGGCTGACAATGACCGGTTTTTCCTGGCCTGCTTCGCGCAGGGCCTCGGCGACAAGATCGGAAGCCAGCGCATCGCCGCCGGGCGAATCCACCCGGAAGACAATGGCTTTTACCCTCCGGTTCTGCCCGGCCTGCCGGATCACGTGGGAAAGGTGGCGGGCGCCAATCCCCGCATCCAAATCACAGACGCCAAGGGCGTAGATGACGGCGATCTGCGGCGGCTCGCCCCAGTAGTCATCGAAGGGTTCGTTATGGGCGGGCATGGCCGAAGGGTTGATCAGATTCGGTTTCTTTCCCTCAATCTGTTCGAGATGTTCATAAATTTTGTCCCAGCGCCCGACCGCATCGGCCAGGCCGTTGGCAACAGCCTCCTCCGGGCTGAAAAAGGCGACTTCATTTACCAACCGCTCGTATTCGCTTTCGGAGATTCCCCGCGCAGCAGTGACGTCCGCACGGACAAGCTCGTAAAAGACATCAACCAACCGCTGGGACTGTTCACGGTCGGCTGCGCTCATCTCTTCTTGTGTCCATGACTCCATGGCCGATTTGTAAGTGTTGAAACGCAATTCTTCCACCCCGATACCGAGCTTCTCAAGGGTCCCCTTCCAGTATACCTGGCCGGTGGTAAATCCGGTCAGTGACAAACGCCCCAGCGGATCGATGACAATATAATCGGCAACGGAAGCCAGATGGTAATCGGTGATCCCGCCCCGGTCGATATAAACCACCACACGTTTGCCGGTCTTTTGAAATTGGCGGAGCCGTTCCCGGATCTCCCATCTCATCGCCGGTGAGGCATTCATCCCCGAAAGGTTCAGGGCAATTCCGGCAATGGTTGGGTCACGCTCCGCCTCGGCAATCGACTGCAAAATACCCTGCAGCGTGTTGGAGGAATCGAAATAGCGGTACCGGCGGTACCCCAGGTTGCCCCGTAAATCCAGGTAGAGGTAGTTTTTGCCCCGGTTCATGTAACGGTCTCTAAACGTCCGGTCGTAAGCCCCGAACCGGATTCCATGCGTAGTAGTGGTGACGATCTCTCGATTCTCTCGGTCGGATCTGTCGTATCTCGTGTAACCAAAACGGCCCAGGCTCACGGAAGCCCCAAACATCAACTGGTTTTCCAGAACCTGCCCGGTAATACGTAGACCCGTAAGGCCCTCATAAATAAAGCCCACCGCCCAGCGACCCTCGGCGAATTTTTCACCTTTATCCACCCGTAAACCGGTAAAAATTGTTAACATCTCATTACCCTTTGGGCGCCAGCCCAAGTCCACGGAGAGTTGTTGCTCCCCCTGGTATATACCATGATATCCCGTGGCGCCGACCGACAGCCACCGGGTGGGGCGGGCCAAAAAACCCACTGTCAATAAGCGGTCACGGTCGAAAATTTCAGTATCCCCCCGGGACCAGCCATAACCCAATCCTACGGCAAGAGACCTGTCTCCGATAGCCATGGACAGCCGGTAATCAATAACCGACCCGGCAGGTGTTTTTTGGTTAACCATTCCAAAACCAAGGTGGGGAATAGCCCCAAAAAGGCCCCATTTCTGAAGTTTGGCGCCATTTTCCTGGTTGAGCCAGGTAAAATAGAGATCAGGCTGGTGCAGATAGGTGAGGGTCGCCGGGTTATCATAGCCATATAACCCGTACTTATAAACGCCCGCAGGTACGGGCGACAGATCATGGTGCAGAGGAAGGCCTGCCTGAACAGCGGCGGGCATCAACAAGAAAGCCAAAACAAAAAATACCCTGAGAATACCTTTTACTCCTTTTTCCACGAGGTCTCCTCCTTTTCTTATAAAAACAGGACGTATAAAGGCGGTTTGTCTCTATAGTTAATTGTGTTGAGCATAACAAAAACCACCATTTTTGTCAATTTAAAAAAAGCAAAACAAAACCCCTGCTCGTAGAGGAACAGGGGTAGGGGCGCGCACGATACCGGGCATGCGTACGCACGTGCCCGCGCAGGCACCGGAGGTTCAGGTCGTGGGCTGCGGAGGCTCGTTTATCTTCTGCTCCCAACGGTCCCAAAGGGAATGAATTACCCTCAACCAATAAGTATAATCGGGATCATCCACTTTCAGGCGGGCAATCCGGGCTTCACACGAGCGGCAAATCAAAGTGGCATACACACGCAAGCCACCACCGGTGATGAACCTTCCACAGCAAGTACAGTATGGTTTCTCAGTCACTCTGACAACACCTCGCCGGGATATTCTATTCCCGGTTAGGTTATCGGGCGCCTCTCCGGGTTAAAGCGCGCGCGAACTGCTCAACCTGCCCGTGAGGTTGAAGCGCGCGCGAGCAATTGGATATAAAATAATTGGCTGCTCCATAAAAATTCAAACATCAGATAAAAACTTTTCTTGGAAAAGTCCGTCCTCCCGGGCTCTCCTCAGAAGATAGGCATACCTTTTTTCCGCTGCTTCCATCGTATAAATCGCGTGGTCAATCAGGTCCGGATCTGTAACAGCATTAAAATAATTCCTTGCCGCGAGCCAATCCCGCTTGGCTTCCTCAATTAAGCTAAACTGTTTTTTTGGGAGAAAATTAGCCGGTCTTGGCTTCTGCGTACGGTCACCATTGAGTTGATCTGTTATCCATGTCACAATTTGGGCAAAAGGCATTCTTTTCCCTCCCGGATTTATTATTGCTCCCGGGAGGTAAAATCTATACCTTTTTAATTTCTTTTCTTTCTGTACCAGAAAATACTGAATACCGGTGGTTTACGGAGAAGGAACCAAAGAACCACCCCAAGGGGTAATAAGTACCAGAGCCACCAGAAGCCCCCCTTTCTCCCCGCTCCTACCGGGTACAAACATGCCATTTGGCCGCCAGGTAATACCTGTAACTGCTTTTCCTGGGTGTACCTTCCACTGATCGGGGCCAGCAAATCAAGGATACGCGGGGTGTTCTCCCCCCCGGAACCGCCGCCAAAAAACCACTCGTCCGCCTCGTCCTTGATCTCCCGGAAAAAACCCGGGCCAAACCCGTCATATGATCCGGTAAAAACGTAATACTGCCAGTTGGCTTTGGGGGTCCCAATAATCCCTTTTGGTACCGCCAACCGGATCAGGTCCTCCTCCTGGAGATAGGCGGCGGTAATTGCTGTCTCTTGTAGCCCTCCGGCCGCAGCCGAGTGATAGAGAGCGCTGTTTTCCCAGCCAATCCCGGTAAGGGCAAACTCCCACCGGTGCCGGGGGGAAAAAACCACCCGCGGTCCTTCGTTGACCGGTTCGCTGTTGGCGCCCTTCCCGGTGACAATATAGATATGGATCACCGGGTGAATAAAACCCTCCGGAGCCACCCAGGGGTTGGTGACGTTTTTGATCTTCACATCAAAATAAACCTCTTCCCCCTGGCGGTCACTCCAAACCCGGAAGGCCAAAAGGTCGAAGAGGCCTTCGTAAGGAGTGAACGCCGGATCACCGGGGTAAACATAGCTTCCCGGGCCGTAATCGTCACCCTCCGGGTCCTCGGCATAAAAATGGACGGCTATTCCTTCGGTACCGGCGGCTATCGCACCGGCCGGACTCATCCCGTCACCGGGGATCGAGTTAAAAGCCAGCACCAGCCATAAGAATAAGGTATATAACCCCCATGCGCGCAGGAAACGCATCCTCCTCCCCTCCTTCTTTTCCAAATCTACGCCGGGAAGAAAGGAAGTATGCGTTAGGGTTAATTTCCCCGGACTTTTGGCAGACTAAAGAGGCTGCAGCAAAAGAAAGACCAAACAAGGCAGAGTGTAACGATGGAAAAAGGCCTCAAGCCAACGATCGGAATTCTCGCCACCGTACCGTTTATTATGGTTCTTGGTAATTCCATGTTAATACCGGTTCTTCCTGCCATCCGTGAAAACCTCCGGCTCAGCCTCTGCCAAACCGGTCTGCTGATTACGGCTTTTTCCATTCCGGCAGGGATCGTCATCCCCTTTGCCGGAACCCTCTCCGATCATTGGGGGAGAAAAAAAATCATGGTCCCCGCCCTAATTGTCTACGGGACCGGCGGGTTACTGGCCGGCCTGGCCGCCATTCTCGGCAAAGAGGCAGCCTACCCCTGGCTTTTGGGCGCCAGGATCATCCAGGGGATCGGGGCGGGAGGGACCTACCAATTGGCCATGGCCTTGGCCGGCGACCTAATTCAGGGGAAAGAGAGAATACAAGTTCTGGGCTTGCTGGAAGCCGGGAACGGCTTGGGTAAAGTGGTCAGTCCCTTGGCCGGGGCCGCCGTTGCTCTCCTTTCCTGGTATGCCCCGTTTTTTGTCTATGGTATCCTGGCCTTCCCCGTGGCACTTGCCGTCTTTCTTGTGGCCAAGGAACCGGCAGGGCGGCGCCAGGCGCCCTCGGCCAAAGCTTACATTAAAAGCCTGCAGGGGATTTTCCAGGCCAAAGGACTTAACCTGGTTGTCCTTTTTCTCGCCGGAATGGTAGTGCTCTTTGCCCTCTTCGGCCTCTTGAGCCTGGTTTCCGACTTGTTGGAAAAAACCTATCATTATCAAGTCTTCCGCCGCGGTCTGGTTATTGCCGTGCCCGTCCTGATCATGGCAGTCACTTCCTATCTTTGGGGGATAACCCTGAAACGGACCCCGGCTGGAACCCTTAAATGGTCGATCCTGGGTGGGCTTTTTTTGATTGCCGCCGGGATCTTTTTTTTCCCGGTTCTTTCCGGGCTCTTCCTGAAAATAACCGCCACGACCCTGCTGGGGCTGGGGACCGGATTAGTCCTGCCGGCCCTGAATACACTGGTCACTTCTTCTGTCCCCGGCAGCGAACGGGGGTTGATTACCTGTCTTTATGGTACCGTCCGCTTTTTCGGGGTCGCCAGCGGCCCGCCGGTTTTTGGCTTGGAAATTCCGCCGGAAGCCTTATTCTGGAGCATCTCCACTTTACTCCTTACGGTTCTTCTCCTGACCGCCTTTTTGGTTGACCCCAAAAAAATCCTCCCCGCCGCCATGGCTAAATAACCGGCAGAAAATATGGTAGAATAGTATTTGATGCAGAAAATTTGCTGGGGGGATAAATTTGCACCAAAAAATAATAGGCCTTTTTCTCGCCGCCATTTTCTTCTTTGTCACGTTTGCCGCGCCCGCCCTGCCGACTGCAGAAGACCCCTTGCAACTTCAGGCCGCTTCGGCCATCCTTGTCGAAGGGGAGACCGGGAAGATCCTCTATGAAAAAAACCCGGAAGCAGTCTTGGCTGTCGGCAGTATGGCGAAAATGATCACCGAATACCTGCTCCTTGAAGCAATTAAAAGCGAAAAACTGGAGTGGGAAGCAACCACCACAATCTCGGATTATGCCTGGCAGATCTCACAGAATCTTCGCCTTTCCAATGTCCCGCTCCGGAAGAATACGCCGTATACAGTAAAAGAGCTATACGAAGCAACCGCCATCTACTCGGCAAATGGCGCCTGTATCGCCCTGGCAGAACTCTTGGCCGGTTCGGAGGGGGATTTTGTCCGGCTGGCCAATGACAAGGCCAAAGAATTGGGGTTAAAAAACACTACCATTGTTAATAGTTCCGGATTGGATAACGTCGACCTCATGGGGATGCATCCCGCCGGTACAGACCCGGAGGCGACAACTCTCATGTCCGCCAAAGACCTGGCTCTCCTGGCCTTTTGTCTTCTCCGCGATCACCCGGAAGTCCTTACGGTCTCCAGTATTCCGCGAAAAATCTTCCGTGAAGGTACGCCCGACGCCGTACGGATGGACAACTGGAATTGGATGCTGCCGGGGCTTGTTTATGCCTACGAAGGTATGGACGGGTTAAAAACCGGCTATACACGTCAGGCCGGCTATTGTTTTACAGCAACCGCAAAACGGGACGGGCGCCGCCTGATCTCCGTGATCGTCAAAACTAATTCCTATCAGACCCGGTTTGCCGAAACTCGGAAACTGTTGGATTATGGTTTCAACCGTTTTGAAGAGGTCCCATTAGTCCCGGCGGGTTTTGATGAAAACGGTCAAATGACCCTGCCGGTCCAAAATGGAAAAAGGGCGACCGTTACGGTTACTCCAGCAGAAACATTGCGGGCTTTACTCAAAACCGGGGAAAAAGAGGACTTTGAAGCAGTTTTCCAGCCTGCCCTGCAACTACCGAAAAACCGGGGCTTAAAAGCGCCCTTAGCCAAAGGGGAAGTCGTTGGCTACCTTGTCCCTGCGGTCAAAAAAGGTCGCGCGCAAGAGAGAGGGAACGCCCGTGCGTATGAATATCTGACCGCCGAAGGACGGGACCGGGAACGGGTACCGGTCCTGACCACAGAATCCGTGGCCAAAGCCAGTTGGTTCACACGGGCGTTCCGGAAGATCCGGGTTTTCTTCGCCAACCTGTGGCAAAGGCTCTTTCCACGGGAGAAAGGCGGGGAAGCCCTCCTGCGCTTACCGGCAACTGTCGCCGGAGCGCATGGAAGCGCAGACCGGGAGCTGGACAAAGTCAGACCAACCTTGACCCAGGTCCCGATCGTGGGTCAAGCCAGCCATTTCTCCAGATACGCCCGGAGTTTCTCTTTTGGCTGCACGCCGATGATTCTCTCTACAGCCTGACCGTCTTTAAACAGGATCAGGGTGGGAATAGACATAATCTGGAATTCTCCGGAAAGCACTAAATTCTCATCGGTATTGACCTTTCCCACCTTCAAGCGGCCTTGATACTCCGCTGCCACCTCTTCGAGGATCGGCGCCATCATCCGGCAAGGCCCGCACCACGGCGCCCAAAAATCCACCAGCGCCGTGCCCTGATAGGTCAAGATCTCTTCCTGGAAGTTGTCGTTGTTTAAGACCAAAACCTGCGACATGAGAACCCCTCCTTTGCTTGTAGCCAATATTCTAACATATCGGGAGTACTCCAGAAACCAACCGGACAACTTTTAATATTTCTTTCACAAGAGGAAGGAGTTTTCCTTCTCCCAAGCGAAAAAAACCCTTAAGCACCTCGACCTCCCTAACCGGGGGGTCATTCATTATCATGGAGCAAGGCTTTCACATTATGCATACGGCCTATGGGCGCAAAAACCTGGAAATACTAAAACCCGGAGAAGGGAGGAACCGGCCATGCGGTTAAAGCTCAGCGGGATCAGGGACAAAAAGGTTCTGGCAGCCATGGAGAAAGTCCCCAGGCACGAATTTGTGCCCGAAGAACATCTTTTTGCAGCCTATGAGGACCGTCCTTTACCCATCGGTCACGGTCAGACCATTTCCCAACCGTATATTGTCGCGCTCATGACCGAACTGCTGGAATTGAAGAAAAGCGACCGGGTCCTGGAGATTGGCGCCGGCTCCGGTTATCAAGCCGCTATCCTGGCGGAATTGGCCAAAAACGTTTACACAGTTGAGATCATCGAGGAATTAGCAGCAAAAGCCGAAAAAACCCTGCGGGTTTTGGGTTATGAAAACGTAAAATTTAAAACCGGCGACGGTTTTTTCGGCTGGCAAGAAGAGAGCCCCTTTGCGGCAATTATTGTCACCGCCGCCCCGGAAGAAGTCCCGCCTCCACTTTGGGAGCAGTTGGCTGATGGAGGGAGGCTGGTGATCCCACTCGGCCCTCCCCAGGGGGTGCAAACTTTATGGAAATATACCAAACAGGGGGAGGAGTTTGTTGCAGAAAACCATGGTTTGGTTCGCTTTGTTCCTTTCACCAGGAAATGAATTATTTCCGCTCCCCGGGAAACAGGTTATTTTTCTTCACCAAAAACCAGATAAATCATGCGCATACGCGCGCGGTTATTTCCGCCAAAAGCCCGGGGTGAACAGGATCAGGACTGTCAAAATCTCCAACCGTCCCGCCAGCATAAGAAAGCTCAGGACCCACTTGGCCACCGGGTGCAGGTGTGCATAGTTGCCCGCCGGTCCGACGCCGGCGAACGCCGGGCCTGCATTGCCGATGGCAGCTACGGCTGCGCTAACGGAGGTCATCATCTCCTCACCGGTTCCCATCACGATTAAAAATCCGCCCAGAAAGAGGGCGATATACAAAAAAAAGAAACTGAGGGCTTCATGGAGAACCCGGTCAGAGACGGCTGTATTCCCGAATTTGGTCTGGATCACCAGGCGGGGGCGGGCGGTCTGCTGAATCCGGCGGAGGGCATATTTGAAGAGCAAAACCACCCGGGCTACCTTTAGCGAACCGGCGGTGGAACCGGTACAACCGCCGACAAACATCAAGAGGAAGAGGGCCCCCTTGGCCAGGGACGGCCAGGCGTCAAAATTGGCAACGGCGAAACCGGTGGTGGTACAGACAGAGACCGCCTGGAAAAGACCATACCTGACAGCGACGGCCGGGGAAAAGTCCATACCGGTTATAAGGGAGTAAGCGATGAGCGCCGCAGCGGAAAAAATAATTATACCATACCATTTAAACTCCGTGGCGGCGAAGGACCGCTGCAGGCTTTTTCTCCGGAGAAAGCGGTAATACAGGGTGAAATTAACCCCTGACAGAAACATAAAGACCGCCACAACCCATTCCACCGTTCCATTGGCAAAGGCCTGAACGCTTAAATTCCGGGAGGAAAAACCACCGGTGGAGATGGTGCCGAAGGTATGGATGGTACTTTCAAAGAAAGAAAGGCCGGCCAGGGTAAGAAGGACCATCTGTAGTAGGGAAAGGGTAGCGTAAATCAGCCACATCACCACGGCAGTCTGCTTCAACCGGGGCAGAACCCGCTCCGGCGCCAGGCCCGGGACCTCGGCCTGGAAAAGCGAAATCCCCGTCGGCAAAATTGGAAAGATCGCCAGCGAAAGCAGGATAATCCCCATTCCGCCCAGCCAATGGGATAAGCTCCGCCAGAAGAGCACTTCTC